>JASFHG010000094.1:0-9409 GCA_050123355.1 Planctomycetia bacterium | reverse complement strand
GCTTCAGCGCCATGGGATTTTCCGTCTAAAAACTCTTAAAATGGATCGGGGGGAAAGTAAATATACGAATCCCCGATTATGGCAGAGCAGTCCCTCTTTGTAAAGAACCCGAGACAAAGAACCAGACCATATAAAAATAGAGGATAGAGAGGATAAAGATGCAGATCGACTACGTCACCGGCCGTGCCGGGACCAGGAGCGAGCGCCAGGTACGTTCGTCGCCGGACGAGACGAGCACGTAGAGCAGACCGTCCGATTGCCACGCACCGGCCGAGCGGCCGCCGGTCATCGATCGCGGACGGCGAGGCGGCCGATCCAACAGGCCGGTCACCGACTGATCTTGCTGCACGACAAACAAAGCCGCCCGATTACCGTGCCGGTCTTCGAAACGATAGACGACCGCACGACGACCGAGAAAATCTCCAGCCACCTCCCACGTCACCGTATCCGGCTTCAAGACATCTTCACTCGGAACGTATTGCCGTAGCAGTTCGCGATCTTCCTTCGTCAAATTCGACGAAAAATCACGGGCCGACGCGGGTGTCTCTTGCGTAAAGTAATTTGAGGCAACCGAAAGGACCTGGTCTTCGTTCCAACGGTTTGAGTTGTTGGCCGCAAACCACCAGACGATCCCCCCGGCAACCAAAATCGAGACGGCCAACGCCGACGCGATCAAACGCATGCGAGAAAAACGAGGCACCTCAGACGACCGACCCGACGCTCGACGCTGCTTATGTTGGAGGGAATCGAGGATCCGCATCGGTAGACCGGTAGGCACGGCTACGTCTTGAACCGCCTCACAGAGTAGATCGTCCACGCGGGCAATCTCATGCCATGTTTCGATCAGTCGCGGATTCTTTTCAAGAAGCTCGGCCAGTTCCTCGCGAGCGGCGTCCTGCTGCGCACCGTCACCGCACTCGCCGGCATCAGGCCGGAGAACTTCGAGAAGCTCGTAAAGCCTCTCGGGCGGCTGGGACGGGTTTTGGAGCTGGTCGTTCATATTCGGATTCCGCGAGCAACGCACGACGCAAGTAACGCTTCGCCCGAGCGAGACGACTCATGACCGTTCCGATCGGAAGCTCGAGTCGTTCGGCGATTTCTCGGTATCGACACTCGTCAAAATAAAACATCACCAGCACCAAACGATACTCGGCCGGGAGGGAGTGGATCGCTCGGTGCAACAGTTCATGGTCGATCTGGTCGATCGACGAGAGGGATTCGGGCACGATCTCCAGATCCAACTGCATGTCGGCCGCCGCGATCGGCTCCCAACGCTTTCGATCCTTCAAAAACCGATTGCGCAGAATCGTAAAGAGCCAGCTACGGGCCGAGGCCGGATCGCGGAGCTGGTGCAACGATTCTTGAGCGGTCAGGAACGCCTGTTGCGTCAGATCCTCCGCATCGGCCGTGTGCCCGGTCAGCCGGAAGGCAAACCGATAAACCGACAGGTGGAACTGCTCGACAAGCTCCTCGATCGTGATGGACGGACTTGCGTCTCCCATCTATCCCTCTGTAAAGGTAGAGTGTAAAACCGCGGAAATTATTCCCGCAGAAAACTAAAAAGGCCCATTTTTGTAGGCTAGGTCGTCTTGATGTAGCAGTACATCGAGACTCGGCCCAAGTAAGAGGAAAGACATCCCCACCCCCTCGTCAGGGCCAGCCCTGACCTACATCCATATAAAAAGTGTTCGTTTTGTTTCAGATATTATTTAGCCGACGGGCCTGTCCGTCGTTTTGAAGTGTGAACTCGCATCAAGCGACGGGCAGGCCCGTCGGCTAACCAAAACGATTTCAGAAAAAATTCTAACAAGTTGGGAATAAAAACCTAGTACCTAGACTCTTATAAAGAGTAGATCGCCCGATATAGGATCGGTGCGA
Organism: Planctomycetia bacterium; assembly: GCA_050123355.1. Taxonomy (GTDB): domain Bacteria; phylum Planctomycetota; class Planctomycetia; order Pirellulales; family Thermoguttaceae; genus JASFHG01. The sequence goes on along the minus strand of JASFHG010000094.1, from coordinate 7,531 downwards.
ATGACCCAATTTGCCTACTTTTACAAAATAAGGGTAAAATCATGAAACGTATTGGTATGTTGCTCATTCTCCTCAGCGTTGGAACGTTCTCCTTTATCGGTTGCCAAAAACCGACCGAAGAACCCAAGGAACCGGGTGCCAACGTCGAGAATCCCGAAAACACCGAGAATCCCGAAAACACCGAGAATCCCGAAAAGCCGGCCGCCGAATAGGTTTGCTATCGCCTTTTGGCGATTCCATACAAAACAGAGCCTCACCCCCTTATCCGGGTGGGGCTTTTGCTTGCGCGAACAGTTTTGGGGTATTTCAATCCCCTTTTAGCCGCCGAGCTTGTTCGGCGCTTTGGCCATCGAATCTACGGAAAAATCCTGCGTTCCCGTCAGTGACCAGCGGGAACGGATTCCCAGATGGTGCGTTAGCACCAACCAAAAAACGCCGAGCAAGCTCGGCGGCTAAGGCTCACATAGCAACCAACTCTCATCATACGCTATACTTTATTTCTACCCTGGTGCGGTAGCACCCAACTGAACACTGAACACTGAAAACTTTTTATGTCCCAACAACATCAACACGACCTGCGACAAGCGGCCGCCGTCAAATCGTCGGCAACCCGACGCGTGACCGTCTGGGGCCTGATTGTCAATGTGCTACTGTCGATCGTCAAGTTTGTGGTGGGATTTGTCGCTCATAGTCAGGCGCTCATTGCCGACGCGGTTCACAGCATGTCCGACTCGGTGACCGACTTGGCCGTTTTGATCGGGGCCGCTTACTGGTCCGCGCCGGCCGACGAGGAACATCCGCATGGGCATGCTCGTATCGAGACGCTCGTCACTGCGGTGATCGGGATCGTGTTGGCACTGGTCGGGCTCGGACTGGCCTATCGTGCGATTGTGGATATCGGAAATCCGGATTCGCCCGCACCCGGCTGGGCCGCGTTTTGGGTCGCCGTAGTTTCGATCGGCGTGAAGGAATGGCTCTATCGCTGGAACATTATCGTCGGCCATCGCATCCGGTCCACGGCCTTGGTCGCCAACGCATGGCACCATCGGTCCGACGGTTTCAGCTCCATCCCGGTTGCGCTGGCCGTGTTGTGCCAACATCTTTTCCCCACATTGACGATGCTCGATAGCGTCGCGGCGATCCTGGTCGCGGCACTGGTGGTCCGAGCGGCGTGGAAAATCTTCTGGCCTGCCCTGGTTCAGCTTTGCGATGCGGGCGTCACCGAAGAGCGACGTCAGGCAATCCGAAAAACGGCCCTCGAGACACCCGGGGTGCGTGGGGTCCATGCCTTGCGAACTCGCTACATCGGGCCGGACCTTCAAATCGACCTCCATGTCGAGGTCGACCCGAATCTCTCGGTCCGCGAGGGTCACGACATCGCCCGAACCGTCCGAAACCGGCTCCACGAAGTCTACCCGGACGTCGTCGACGTATTGATCCATATCGAACCGGCCGAGGAATAAACCCGTTTATTTAATGAACATGGATAGAGAACAAGGATGACCTCTGCCAAAACGCCCAAGCTGCTGGTTTTCTGTGCGATCGTGCTGGTCGTGATCGGCTGTGTGGCGATCGCTCGCTATGACGAACTGACCGGCGGATCGGGTCGATTTCTCAAACGCCAAATCGTCTGGGCGGTCGTCGCATTGGTGGCCGGACTGGTCGCCGCGACAATCGACTATCGCGTCTTCATCCGATACGCCTATCCGCTTTTCTTTCTATCGATTATCCTACTCGTGGCGGTCTACTTCACCACACCGATCAACAGCGCGCGTCGATGGCTTCGCGTCGGACCGATCGGGATACAACCATCGGAGTTCGCGAAAATCGTCTACCTCTTTGCCGTCGGCCGGTTCCTCATGTACCGTGTCGACCAGCGCCGGCTTGTCGGGCTGGTCATGCCGCTGCTCCTCACGCTCGTGCCGGTCGTGTTGATCCTCAAGGAGCCGGACCTCGGTACGTCGCTGGTCTTTCTACCGCTGTTCTTTGTCGTCGCATTCGTTTCAGGCGCACGACGTCGTGATCTGCTCGGCGCGATCCTCGTCGGGCTGGCGATCGTGCCGCTGTTTTGGACACAGATGAGCACAGAGCAGCGGTCCCGCGTAACATCCCTTTTCCATCAACCGGCACCGGGCGAAAAGGTCGACGACGATAGCTATCAGCTCGATCGGGCCAAGCAGCTTGCAGCACTCGGTGGGATGTGGGGAAGCGCGATCTCGGGCCAGTCGGTCGACGACCCGGCCGCGTATCGCCTGCCGGAAGCCCATTCTGACTTCATCGCCTGCGTCGTCTGCGAACGGTTCGGCGTCTTGGGGCTCGGCCTCCTTCTTTTGCTCTACGCAACACTCATCGCCGGCGGTCTGATGGTCTCGGCCGCCTGCCGCGAGCCGTTCGGTCGCCTACTGGCCGCCGGGCTAATGGCTATTTTCGCGATCGAAGTCGTGATCAACATCGGTATGACCGTCGGCCTTCTGCCGGTCACTGGCCTGGCACTACCACTGGTCAGTTACGGCGGTTCGAATTTGACCGCCCACGCAATCATGATCGGCCTGGTCGTCAGCGTCGCCCGCCACCCCGGCTACGACATCGCCGACGAACCGTTCCAATTCGCGGCATGAAAAAATCTTCATGAATGAGAAAAACGCTTCCAACTGTGTTCACGTTCGTTAGCCGCGTGACTTCATGTCCGCGATCTGGTAACCAATTGAAAACATGTTTGCATTACTGTGTTGGAATGATTTTAAAAAAACCGCCAGCCATTTACTGTCGCATCGGCAGAGCGCGGACATAAAGTCACGCGGCTAAAACGCTATTTCCCAAACCGTCGCACCTTGGCAGCCGTGCGATAGGCCAACCAGGCGAGGCGATCAGTGAAACCACGGCGGGAAGAGAAGCTGAGGCGGCCGATCGGGCAAGGAGTGTCGGACCAGGCGGCGATCGCTTCGTCCATCGGGCCGCAGTAGTGGATCGCTTCGAGTGTCGGCGAGTTACAAGCGTGCTCGGTAATCGACTCATGCAGGAGCTGGCCGGGACCATAGATTTGGAATTCGGGGTCGTAGCTGACTTTGTACGAGTGGTATACCCCCTTCGACTCGACCGCCAGATTGTACGCGATCAGCCGGTCGTCATGTCTAAGCGTTGCGACTCGCAGGAAACCGCCCTCGCTCATGAGGTGGCCCAACTCGACGTAGAAATCGAAGATCTCGGGGTTGCCGAGGACCGTCCCGCCGATCGCCTGTTTCCAGCTCTTTTGTTCCAATGCGAACATCGTACGGAAGAGCGGCTCGATCGGCTCGGACGAGAAATTATCGAGCATCGCGAAACGAACTTCTCCCTGTTCTTCGAGCCGACGACGGCGACGGCTTAGTGACGATCGCAAATTTTTCGAGCGACTGGCCATCAGGCTCTCAAAATCGCCCCGCACATCGACCGTGCCCATCTCGTACTGCGGAACCGCTTCATACGGGATACGCTTTTGCTTTAAGCTCGTTTGAAAATTGGCCCAGGCCAACGACTGAAAGGATATCTGATCCAACCGGATGAGTGAGAAGTCGGATCGCTGGATCATATCGAGTAGCGTTTTGAGAACCGACTGAGAATCGGCGTCACGATCCAACAAAAGCGTGCCCGGCTGCGACCATTCGTTGCCCGGCAGCCCTCCGCAGGAAAGACCGACAAGCCGCTGCGATTCAACGATCGGCATCGCGGCCAGCAGCCGGTCGTCTTCGCGTACAACAAACACGTCAAGCCGCTGACCATTTTCAAAATGTTCCAAGAAACTCAGTAACGATTCCGCCCGATGAACAGCCGACGTCGGCTCGCTACGCTGCCAGAGATCGTTCCACGCCGGAGTGATCGCTCGCAGTTCGTCGATCGTGTGAAAGCAGTCGGCGTGTAGCATGGTGTTTGGAGTATTTCGCGATCTAAAAAAGTTTAGCGGTCGAACTTGTTCGACATGTTTTAAAGCGACGAGCAAGCTCGACGGCTATTGAGTCTCAGATATTCAAAAATACATCGTCAAGCCGGAATTGGAACGTCAGTTCCTATTCCGGATCCGAAATAGAGCACGCTTCGCGGCTCAATTTCGGCTTGTGATAGAAAAGTTGGTAACTTTATCAACCTGAGACTCTATAACATACTATCAGGCGGCTTTCTTGCGTTGTAACGCGGGGAACAACAGCGGCAGATTCTCGCGCAGGTAATCCCAGCGGAAGTAATAGTGCCGGAAACATTTTCCGTGCAGCTCGTCGACTCGCCGGCGAGTGAGGTTTTCGTATTTCATCACCGGCGTGTAGACGTCGTAGTGGTGGAAATCAAAGTCCTCGATCTGATCCTGCATCTGCTGATAGAACGGCGTGCCGGGATAAGGAGTAATGACGTTGAAGTTGGCAAACGTCGGCCCGACGAGCTTCGCGTAATCGAGTACCGCACGGATCGACTGTTCCGTATCCTCCGGGAACCCGATCAGGAAGCCTGCGACGGTCCGGATGCCCAACCGGCGACAGTTTTCGACAAACTCGCGTTGGCGGTCCTCCTTACTCGGTGCACGTTTGTACCGTTTGAGCGTCTCGTTGTTCGGCGATTCGATCCCGACCGTGATACTTGTCAGCCCGACGCTTTTGAGCATCTTGAGGATCTCGAGCGGAATCAGGTTGATGTGGGTCTCGATCGAGAACTGGATCTTCTTCGGAAGTTGCCCGATCAGCTCGGCAAGCCGAACAACGTTCTCTCGCTTAACGCCGAAGAGCGGATCGCGAAACTTGAACGAGCGAAAGCCCCACCGATCGATGTCGTTGCGGATCTCGTCGACAACCCGTTCGGGGCTCCGCTGCCGGTTTGCACTTTCGATCACGATATACGGGCAATAGTTGCAGGTCATCGTGCAGCCGCGACTCTGCTGGATCAGGGCGGTCGGGAACTTCCAAAAATCGTAGCCGATCTTGAACGATCGCGGACGAAACGGACTCCAGTCAGGCAACGGAAGTGAATCAAGATCCTCGATCGAGCCGAGGTCGACGATCGGGTCGTCGCTTTCGAGCACCTCGTCCAATTTCCAGTAGAGCTTTTCCCCTTCCCCCTTGACGACCGTGACACCCAGTTCGGCAAACGCGTCGGACATGACATTGGCCACCGTGCCGACGATGAAAATCGGGACGTCGGGCCGCTCGGCGCGGACCTGGCGGATCGCCGCGACCTCGTCGTCAAACGTCAACAGCGACGGATTGAAGAGGTAAAGATCGCCGCTCGGATCGAATCGATCGACCGTGTAAACGATCGTATGCCCGAGTTCCTTCAGGCTGGCTGCCAGATAGGCCCAAAGCAACGCGACCGGGCGACGGTCCCGTGTGAAAAAGTGGCGGATGATCCGGTCGCGGAACCCTTGCCGAACGCGGAACTTTCCGATCCCCATCCCGCCGGCAAAGTCTTTCGAAACGTCCTGTTTCTTTGTGTCCCAAAAAATAATTTTCATCGTGAAGTTTTAAATTTTTATCCGCATGGATGAACAAAATAAAAGAAAGAAGCGGAACACAAAATCCTATTTATCCCGTTCATCCATGTTATGTTTTATGAGATCAAAATCCGGCTATGCCACGCGACGTTGGGGACGCATGGCTTCACGGTCCGGCAGTGCATCGACACGTTTGATATGTCGAACGGTTCCCGAACGGTTCATGGTATAAACAATACGACGCCAAACGAGCCGAGAACCGAAGATCGAAAGCGAAATGCAAACCGCGTTTACCAGCGAAGTGATCGGGCCGGCCAGAATGTCGAACCATACGGCGTTCCGCAACGAGGGATAATAAGATCTTGCATAGAGCGGAGCGAGCCGTTGTCGTAATATTCCGCGTGCGACCATGGTACCGTAAATGACCGAGCAAAATCCGAGCCATCCCCAAGCAATCTGACCGTGAACCACGGCCTGACGGATAACTTCGATCAAAGATCCCCACCAAACGATCGTCGGGATCATGATGCACAGCCAGCCGATCAGCCAAGCACGCGGAGTGTGCATGCGGCCGATCGTGTATTGACGCCTCAGGAACGAAAGGGCTTGATGGAACGAAAAATCGACCGGCGAAGCAACCACGCTGAACGGTTCAAAAAGGATGTGGCGACCCCGTTCGGTCAACGATTGGGTCGCAACCAGGTCGTCGCTGATGGTCCGTTCCCAAGCGTCACGGATCTTGGATTCTTCAAACTCTTTTCGGGAGATCGCCCAGGAGCCACCCCAGATCGGATAAGAAACTTTCTTGCCGAAAAGGGTTGTCGCGGACGAATTGATTGCGTAGACCAGATAGTTACCCAACGTCTTGCGGCCCGGGATCATCCAGCGATAGCCGGTCACCGCGCCGATGTTCGGCTGGGGATCGTGACAAAGTCGGAACAGCATCGCACGAAGCCACTCGCGACGCGGCTGAGCGTCGGAGTCCATGAAGACCAAGTAGCGAATGTCCGACGGGAGGTCCTGGGTTGCCATTCGCAGATTATGTACTTTCTGGCCACAGGTCGTCGCAATGCCGGTCGTCAAAATCGAAGCATGAACTTCCGGATGTTGCGAAATCAGTTCCTTGAGCTTCCCATAAGCAGGATCCGCAGTCGACTCGACCATGAACCGGATATCGAAGCTGTTGTAATCCTGACGAAACAACGCATCAAGATTCTTATCGAGGTCCAAATCCAGGCCTTTGCATGGCACGAAAACCATGGCACGCCCGATCGGAAAGGTCCGACCAATATGCCCGAGACGGCTCTTGGTATATCGAAAATGCTCCCAGGCCTGAATGATAAACAGTACTGCTTGAACAACCGTCGCTATCGCCAAGGCGAAAAAGACATAAAATACAATTAAAGACACCATACGGTGAGATGCTCCATCCGTGGGGGGGGACAAACCGTTCAACCTGTCAAGATACCGGTTATGCCCGTTTTGGGTCAATATCAATGCATCAGAAGCCAATAGCCGGAAGAGTTTTTGACGAAAAGCCTGTTCGTCGTTTTTGAACTACAAAAGATATCCTTTTAGCCTAATCCTGTATGGGCGCTTGCTCTTCCATCTGGTCGATCGTGTTTTGAAAAGTATCGCTGGTCGAATTACCGAGCCGGGAAACTCCAAAGATACAAACGATGACAATAAGTGCAATAAGGATGGCATACTCAACCGTTGTCAGACCCTCAAATTTTTTGAAAAGGTTTGCTAGCTTACTTTTCAGATGTCGGTACATTGGATCACTTTTTAGCAAAATAGGTAGTTTAGTAAACACAGGCATTTCATGGTCCCAGCATTTCCAAGTGGAATTTGGCTGGACTTCTTTTTAATTTCCTTGTCAAAAAAGTGTAGAACGTATCAACGGGAAGTCAAAACGCCTTCGCCTTTATCTTGTTATATTTTAGGGGGTTGGGAACATTTGAAGGACTCTACTACATACCAACCCCTCATTAGTGCTGTTGTGGCCGGTAATCGAAGCGGTTTCATGGCTTAAGAATTTGCTGAAATAGGGGACAATCCATTGCGATTCTTGTAGAGATC
>JASFHG010000093.1:0-9422 GCA_050123355.1 Planctomycetia bacterium | reverse complement strand
CCGCGCTGGCCCTGACCGATCATGGCAACCTGCACGGGGCGATCGAATTCTACAAGCAAGCACGGAAGATCGGCATCAAGCCGATCATCGGCTACGAGGCCTATATCGCGCCCACTTCGCGGAAACAAAAAGACGCCGGCAGCATGAAAGAGGCCAGCTACCACCTCACGCTGTTGGCTCAAAATCGGGCCGGTTATCAAAACCTGCTCCGGCTCTCGTCGACCGCGTTCCTCGACGGGTTCTACTTCCGGCCGCGGATCGATAAGGAAGTCCTGGCCGAGATGAACGAAGGGATCATCTGCTTAAGCGGCTGCGCGTCGAGCGAGCTGAACCGGCGACTGTTGCGAGGGACTCGCGGCGGATCGGAACTGGATCTCGACATCGAAGGCGGTATCGAAGTCGCCTCGTGGTATCGGAACGTTTTTGGCGACCGCTATTACATCGAGCTCCAAGACAACGGACTGGAAATCCAACGGACGGCCAATCGCGGCGCGATCGAGGTTGCCCGCCGGCTCGACATTCCGCTGGTCACGACCAGCGACGTCCACTATGTCTATCAAAAGGAAGCGGAGGCACAGGACGTCTTGCTTTGCATCAACACGGGCAAGTTTCGGACCGACTCGAATCGGATGCGGATGGACTCGAACCAGTTCCACCTGCGCAGCCAGGAAGAGATGTACGCCGCGTTCCCCAACCTGCCCGACGCGGTGGCCCGATCGCAGGAGATCGCCGACCGTATCGAGATCGACCTCAATCTCGGCCAGCGTCACTTCCCGGTCTTCACGCCACCTGACGGAAAAACGTCCGAACAATACCTCCGCGAGCTGTGCGAGTTGGGCCTGAAGGAGCGATACGCCTCGGCCTCCCACCGTTACTCCGGCGGCGAGCTCTCCGAAGAGGTTCAAGCCCGCCTGGACCGCGAGCTCGAGGTGATCAACAAGCTCGGCTTCCCGAACTACTTCCTGATCGTCTGGGACTTCGTCCGGTTCGCCCGCTCGGCCGGCATCGAGGCCACCGCTCGTGGCTCGGGCGTCGGGTCGCTGGTCTGTTATGCGCTCTACATGAGCCACGTCTGCCCTCTGGAGTACGACCTGCTCTTCGAACGGTTTCTCGACGAGAACCGGGTCGAGGCGCCTGATATCGATATCGACTTCGAGAAGGAGCGGCGTGGCGAGGTGCTCCAATACGTCAAGGACAAGTACGGGCTGGAAAACGTCGCACAGATCGGCACGTTCGGTACGCTGGCCGCGCGAGCTTCGGTCCGCGACACGGGCCGCGCGCTCGGCCTGCCAATCCACCGGGTCGACTCGGTCGTGGCCAAAGTGCCCGAAGAGCTCAAGATCACGTTACCCAAAGCGCTCGAGAAGAGCGAAGACCTCAAGAAGTTCTACAACGACGACCCCGAAGTCCGCGAGCTGTTGGACTTGGCCCAGCAGATCGAAGGGCTGGCGAGAAATGTCGGCACGCATGCCTGCGCGGTCGTGATTGCCGACCGGCCGCTGACCGACTACGTCCCGCTGCAAACCGTCAGCGGCAAGACGGAAGTCGTCACGCAGTGGTGCTACCAGGACGTCGAGGCGGCCGGCCTGTTAAAGATGGACTTCCTCGGCCTGCGAAACCTGACGATGCTCTCGCGATCCGTCCAACTGATCGAGCAGACGACCGGCGAAAAAGTCAATCCTTATGAGTTCCCGCTCGACGACAAGGAGACCTACGCCCTGCTCTGCCGTGGCGAGACGAAGGGCGTCTTCCAACTCGAAAGCGGCGGGATCCGCGACCTGCTCCAGCGAATGAAGCCGGACAACTTCCGCGACATCATCGCGACGGCCGCCCTCTATCGGCCCGGCCCGCTCGAAGGAGGCATGGTCGACGACTACATCGAAGTGAAGCACGGTCGCAAAAAAGCGGTCTACCTCCACCCGATCATGGAAAAGGTGCTCACCGAAACGCACGGCGTCATGGTCTATCAAGAACAGGTCATGCGGATTCTCAACCGGCTCGGCGGTATCGAGCTGGCCAGTGCGTACACGTGTATTAAAGCGATCTCGAAAAAGAACCTCGCGCTGATCGAAAAGTTTAAAGGCGAGTTCATCGAGGGCGTTCAGGAAAACGGGCTGACGAAGCGAGACGGCGAGAACCTGTTCGAGCTGATCGTCAAGTTCGCCGGCTACGGCTTCAACAAAAGCCACTCGACCGCGTATGCCCTGATCGCCTACATGACGGCCTACCTCAAGGCCCATTACCCGGTCGAGTTCATGGCCGCGCTCCTGTCGAGCGACATGCCGGGCCGAAACTTCAAACGCAAGGACTCGATGGTCGAGCATATCGAAGACTGCCAGCGGATGCACATCAAGGTCGTCCCGCCGACGGTCAACGGCTCGGCAGCCGACTTCACCGTGCAAGACGGCAAGATCCACTTCGCCCTGACCGCGATCAAAGGGTGCGGCGAAGCAGCCTCCGAGGCGATCCACCGCGAGTATGTCAAGAACGGCCCCTATCGCGACCTGTTCGACCTCTGCGAGCGAGTCGACCCGGGCACGGTCAACCGGTCGACGATCGAAACGCTCATCAAGGCGGGCGCGATGGACGAGTTCGGCGCGCGGCGGTCCCAGCTCTATGCGGTCGTCGATCGCGCGATGCAGTCCGGTGCCAAAGCGGCCACCGACCGACGCCACGGCCAGATGAGCCTGTTCGGCGACATCGAGGAAGAAGAGGAAGAGGCTCAAGTCAACCTGCCCGAGATCCCCGAGTGGGAAGAACGCGACCTGCTGATGAAGGAAAAAGAGGTGCTCGGCTTCTACCAGTCGAGCCACCCGCTGGCCGAACATAAATCGCTGCTGGAGCAGTTCTGCTCACACTCGACCACCGAAGCAGCCGAGTTGGCCCACCGCACCGAAGTGATCCTCGGCGGCATGCTCTCGGCACTGAAGATCGCTCATACGAAGAACCCGAAGCCGGGCCGGCCGAGCAAGTATGGCATGTTCGACCTCGAAGACCACGACGGGATCATGCGATGTATCTGCTGGCCCGAACAATTTGCCGAGATCGGCGAGCTGGTCCAGCCCGACGCGATCCTGATCGTCCGCGGCGCGATCGACAAACGTCCGGGCAGCGAAGAGGCGAACCTGATCGTCAACGACCTGATTACGCTCGACGACGCCCCGTCCCGCCTAACGCAAGGGATCGCCATCCGCGTGATCGAGAAAGAGCACGGCCAAGAGGGTCTCGAAAAACTCTACGAAGTCCTCCGCGGCTACCCGGGCAACTGCCCCCTGCAACTCCACCTCTGCCTGGAAGACGGCCGCTCGGTCGCCTGCTCGTGCAAGAAACTCCGGCTGGACATCACCCCCGAAATGCGCCACCGCGTCGAAGACCTTTTAGGCCCCGGCCACATCCGCATGATGGCCGCCGCACGCGGGCGGTAAATCAAAAAGATTTTAGCCGCGTGGCTTTATGCTCGCGCTCTTTGTAACAGCGGTGAACGTTTTGTTGCTTGGGAAAATATTCCAACACGGAAAATGACGTTGGTATCAAATGGAAACCTAGCGCGGGGATGAACCCACGCGGCTAAAGAACGGTTTCTCCTATGGCAACGCCAACCGAAGTTCACCAAACACTTCTACTTCAACATCACCACCACTTGCCAGACGATCACCGCCGGGCCAACAATAAAAAGCCACCAGGCGAAGAGTTGGAGGCGGCCTTCTTGGAGCCAGCGGATAAGCCAGGCCAGCGCGGCCAGGCCGACGACGAAACTGACCAGGCCGCCGATCAGGAGCGGGAGAAGCGGCGTGGTTTGAGCGGCCGGGTTTTCGAGGAGGTCTTTGAAATGGATCAGGCCGGCGCCGCCGATCGCGGGGATGGCCAGCAGGAACGAGAACGTGGCCGCCTCTTCCCGCTTCATGCCGAGCCCCAAACCGGCAACGATCGTCGACCCGCTCCGCGAGATGCCCGGCAAGATGGCGAACGCTTGGGACAGCCCGATCAGGAACGCGCCCAGGTAGCTCAAATTGCGGCACTCGGTCTCGCCCGACTTGCAACGCTTCGAGAGGAGCAGTATCACGCCGGTGATGATCAGAAACACACCGGCATAGATCGGCTCTTCAAAAATCCTTTCGATAGAGTCCTTCAGCAAAATCCCGACGACTCCCGCCGGGATACTTCCGACGATCAACAGCGGGATCACACGCCGATCGGACGTCAACAGCCGCAAGATCCGCCGCCAGTAAAACACCAAGATCGCCAACAGCGTCCCGACATGCAACACGATCCCCATCGCCAGCTTTTCTTGCAGCTCCGCTCCGAACGCGTCGAAGATAGCCGAGCCGATCACGAGGTGGCCCGAGCTGCTGATCGGCAGAAATTCAGCGATCCCTTGGATGATCGCGAGGACGAGGATTTCGATAAAGAGGTACATGAGGAAGTTTGAAGTTAGAAGTGTGAAGTTTGAAAATCCCTTTTAGCCGACGGGCCTGCCCGTCGCTTAGACTCTTTGGTCATAAAACGACGGGCAGGCCCGTCGGCTAAAAAGTGACTCCTACTATTCTACCTCACAGCAGCGACGTGCTGAAGTAGCGTTCGGCCCGATCGGGGAGAATTGTGACGATATTTCCCGAGACTCGACCGGCCAGCCGGCGGGCGGCCCAGACGTTCGCCCCGCTGGAGATCCCCACTAAGAGGCCCAATTCGGTCGCCAGGCCGCGGGTGGTCTCGATCGCGTCCTCATCGGTCACTTCGATCACCTCGTCGACGATCGACACGTCGAGCACGCCGGGGATGAACCCGTCGCCGATCCCCTGGATCTGGTGCAAGCCGGGCTCGTGCCCCAACAGTGCGGCCACGTTCTTCGGCTCGACAGCGACGATCTTTGCCTTCGGGCGATGCTCCTTGAGAAAAGTACCGACCCCTTGCAGCGTCCCGCCGGACCCGACGCCCGCGACGAAGTAGTCGACCTCGCCGCCGGTCTGCCGCCAGATTTCGTGGGCCGTCTGCTCATAGTGACACCGGGGGTTGTCCGGATTTTCGAACTGGTTCGGAATGAAAGCATTCGGCAGCTCCGTAGCGATCTTTTGGATCGCTTGGACCGAGCCGTCGATACTCAGTTCGTCCGGTGTGAGGATCAACTCGGCCCCGAGCGCGCGGATGATCTTCTTCCGCTCTTCGCTCATCCCTTCCGGCATGGCGATTTTGACTTGATAGCCCTTCATACGTCCGATCAGCGAGATGCCGATGCCCGTGTTCCCGCTGGTCGGCTCGCAGATAACCGTCTCGGGCGTGAGCCGCCCGTCGCGCTCGGCCCCTTCGAGCATCGCCAGCGCGACGCGGTCCTTGATGCTCCCGCCCGGGTTGAGAAACTCGGCCTTCGCAAAGATCGATTCCCCACGAAGCCGAACCAAGGGCGTATTTCCGATAAGATCCAAGACAGAGTCAGTATACATTTCTTCATAGATGCTTACGCACCAGGGCATCAACCCGCTTCCGTTGGACGCTGGTGCTGGGACAAGATTTTAAACTGCCCTCGATTGGTCGATGGCAGACGTTTTGGGTAGTGTTGGTTAAAAAGTTCAGTGTTCAGTACATATTTTTAGCCGTCGAGCTTGCTCGTCGCTTTTTGGTAGGTGCTGAACGCACCATTACAACAACTCGCTCCCGTTGGTCGCTGGTTTGTTTTTTAGCCGTCGAGCTTGCTCGTCGCTTCTTGGTGGGTGCTGAACGCACCATTACAACAACTCGCTCCCGTTGGTCGCTGGTTTGTTTTTTAGCCGTCGAACTTGCTCGTCGCTTTTTGGATGCATTTTTACACCAGCGCGTTGATGCCGGTCGATTCGGGCTCCTCTTGGAGGATCGCCATCTTCTTCAGCCAGGCAAGCTGGTTCCGGATCGTCTTCCGAGCTTCTTCGGGCACCTTCTCGGTATCGAGGTCTTCCAATTTTTCGTTGATCTCGCGGAGCTTGGTCTCGCAAAACTCGATCAGGTCGACCGGCTCATCGATTTCATAACCGGCCTTGTCGAGCTCGACGCGGAGCATGCTGAGCGATTGATAGTCTTCGTCAGAGATGACGCCCGAGTCGTAGAGCCGGCTAAGCATATCGGAAAAATCTTGCGGCTGGATGCTCCTGACATCGTAGTCGTTCGCGATGTCGCGCAGCGTCCTCGATTCGCTCGTCGGGCTTTCCAGCACTTCAAGCAGAGCCTCGACGTTACTCTTCTTCTCTTGATCCTGACTTGATTCCACGGCATACCCGGCCGTGGTCGGATCGGTATACCCACCGATTCCGATCGGTTTGACATTCATCATGAGTTTTCCTTCCTTGGATTCCTCGTGATTCGTTAAAATTTCTGACAAGGCATAAAACGCCACTGCAGATTAAAGCAAGTCGTGTGCCAGCCGCGAGAAAAGCGGGGTTGACGACCGTCACCGGTCGTTTTCGACGGAGAGAGTCGGGATCGGTAAGTGCTTTTTAAGATAGGACTTATGAAAGAAGCAGCTCGACGGCGATTTTTCGGCCAAGCGAAAGATACCCACTACTACATCGCGTCTTACACAGCTTCGATAACCGGTAGATTTTGCCGCAAGAGCGCAGGTTTCGCCGTTTGGGGCTATCTGTTAGCGGCGGGGCTTGCCCCCGCGTAATCGACGTTCCTTACCTTCCTCGTTAATCAACGTTTTTTAACGCGGGGACAACCGGCGGATAAATCCGCTACCGCTAACGAGTCAGAAAAACCCTTACCGGGCATGCCCGAGTGAGCTGGGGACGTTGGCCACCCGATCTTTGAGGCGGTCGACTTCGCGGCGGAGTGCGAGCAGCCGGTCGTAGTAGCTCAAGGCGTCTCGGCCGTGAGAATCGAGCCCTGCGAACAGCCCTCGGGCGGGCTCCGACGAGTCCCACCGCTCGGTCAGTTGACGAATCTCGGAGGCCAGGCCGCGACGCAGCCGGAGCGTAAACATCCAAACCAGCCCGGCCGACCAAAGGACCAGCCAGAAGGTCGACGTCAGGTAGAAGCTCATACCGTACACTTCCGCATCGTTGCCCGAGAGCCACGAGTCCCAGAAGTAATTCTTGCCGAGCCGAAACAGCAGCAGCCCGAGTGCGGCACAGAAAAGCGTTTCGTAGACGGCTCGGGTGGCCCGTCCGATCCGCTGACCGGCGAGCCGATCGAGGATGTTGTCGACCTGATCGGCCACATCGGCGGCACACGACTCGCTTGCCCGCTCCGATTCGGCGGCAAGGACGTCGGCCGAGAGGTCGTCGCGCGAGAGGCCCGCCTCGCGAGTGTAGCCTTCGAGCACGATCGACGCTTCGCGGAGCTGATTTTCGTCCCAGGCACCGGCCGCTCGGTTGAGTCCTTTGTCCGCTTGGCGATCTCGACGGCGCCGTCGCCAGGTTCGAGCCCCTTCCAACGCACCCCAAAGTGCCATCTGGGCCGGAGTTCGGACGCGGAGCAGCAGGCTGCCGGTAATCAGCCGCCCGAGCCCTTGATAGAGTCGCAAGACGGCCGACCAGGGGCTGAACCCCCAGCGGGAAATCACCCGACCGAGCAGGCGGTTTTCCCACTGACGCCGGTTGGCCAGCAGCTCGTCGTGCATCTGGCGGCCCAGCTTGACGGCCAGTTTCTTGCGTTGTGCTTCGATTTGCTCCCGCAGTTGGCGGATCGGGGCAGTCCCTTCGCCGAGCCGCTTTTCGATCGAATTGAGCGTCTCGTCCAACAGGTCGAGGAAGTTGGCCCGGCGGATCCGCGTCGAGGCGGTCCCGGCCAGCTCGCGAGTCAACAGTTCCTGGAGCCGAGCAAACTCACCCCGCGGCGGTCGCCCGGTCGAGGTGTCGGTGAACGCTTCGAGCGAGTTGACGAAAAAGAGCTGGCCCGGCTCGTACGACTCGCCGAGAATCTCACGCCAGTCGTCCCGGATATCGGTGTCCGTATCCGCATGGGTCTGCACAAAAACGAGGCTCGCCCCCCGCGCGGCCCGAGCGAGCTCTTCGGCCACACGAGCACTGCGGTACTTCTGCTGGGTCGTCGTGACGAGGATCACATCACAATGGGGCAATAGCATGCGAAGATGGGCAAGATTAGTGTCCGCCGCCAACATATCTTCAGTCGTGTCGGGGTCGGGGCAGTCGAGCAGGACGAGGTCCGAAAGCGCCTCGGTATCCCGCGAGATCCAGCTAACGGTCGCCGGGTCGATGCCCAACTGCTCGGGATCGAGGTCAGGCCGCGTGATGAGCGTCGGCTGCATGGTCGTCGGTCGCTGCCGGCCGGTGGTCGTCACTTCTTCGCCAACCAGAGCGTTGATCAACGTGCTTTTACCGGTCCCGGTACCACCGAGGGTCGCGACAATCAGCGGGGATTCGAGCCGAATCCGCAGCTTTTGCGTCCGCTCGATCAGCCGCTTGACGAGCCGCCCACACGGCGTGGCCACTTCCCACTCAGGCGCATCGCCGGCCCATCGGTCGAGCCGTTCGACAAACGAATCCACCTCCGCAAGCAGTTCAAGATGTGCAAGCTCACTATATTGCATGTTTTTTGGTAGGTGCTGAACGCACCAGGATAAAACCCGCTTCCGGCGGCAGGGCCGCAGCCGATACGAGCTACCGCTCGATTGATATTACCCGCTTCCGTTGGGCGCTAGCGCGGGTACAAAATTTGTCCCACCACTATTGGTCAATGCAGACGGGGTTGGTTTTTTACTGAAATATCCCCGCTCCGGGGAACCATTTCCGCCAGTGCGGCAGCACCTCACTTCGTCATTCGACATTCGGTGTTCGATATTCTGCGGTTCTATCTGCCTCTGTCCTCTATTCTCTGTCCTCTCTCTTATATAACATAGCAGACAAATGGTTCTAAAAAAGGTCATAAATTGGGCCGGTTCCGGGTTGTTCTCGGGGGCCCTTTTCCGGTAAGCTATGGATGCGCTCCATGGATACGGGCAGATTGGGCCCTTAAGGAGCCGCAAATTGAACTCATCCCCCCTGTTTGGAGGATCCTAACATGTCGCCTATTTTAAGCTTGTTTTCTGCATTTTCGCCCCTGTTGGCCGAAATTTCAAAGACCGCATGGGTCATTATCGGTATTACCGCCGGGGCCATCGCCCTGTTGATCATTATTGTTTTATTTTGGAAATATTTCTCGATCTGGTTTCAGGCCTATATGTCGCGGGCAAACGTCCGGCTCTGGAGCCTGATCGGAATGACGTTCCGTCAGGTCGACACACGGACGATCGTCCAGGCAAAGATCATGTGCCGCCAGGCGGGGATCGGAACCGAGAACGAGACCGGCATCACGACCAAGCGGCTCGAAGCCCACTATCTGGCGGGCGGAAACGTGCCGAACGTGGTTCGGGCAATCATCGCCTCGCACCGAGCGGATATCGACCTCGACTTCGACCGGGCCGCCGCGATCGACCTAGCCGGCCGTGACGTCCT
>JASFHG010000092.1:0-9488 GCA_050123355.1 Planctomycetia bacterium | reverse complement strand
TGGTGAATGAATTGGGTTAGAAGATCATGAGCTCGAAGACTGAAATTGGGGCCTCTGGGGTGGGGCGATGGAGTTGGATTTCTAGGGAATCGGTGCGGTGGGTTTGGTCGAGGCGGATTGCGCATCGGGTTTGGTGATTTTCGGTGCACTCGGCGAGTGGCGCTTTGGTCGAGCCGTCGCGGATCGTGAAGCGGCGGACGCACTGGGGCATGACGCGGCCGTTGGTGCCGTAGCGGACCGAGTAGAGCGGATTGTCGCGGTCGGTGTCGAAGATCAGGATCACTTCGGAGATTGAAATCGGTTCGGGCCATGTGAGCGTCAAGGTTGATACCTCCGCGTCCAACGCGGCGGCCCAGGCGTTGGGGCGGGTGGTCGGGCGGTTCAGGCCGTTGGCGACCGATGCCGGATCGAAGACGCTGGAGCCGGGCGAGACATGAAACGCCAAGTTCTCTCCCTCCGGCCGAGGTCGCGAGAGCCAGAACGAAAAACGGTCGACGCCAAGGTCTTCGCCATCGGGCCCGGTCGGCGGGATCTGCTCGTGGCCGGCGTTTACTTCGAAGCGGCCCGAGTTGAAGAGGGTCGTCACGCCAGGCGCCAGTTGCGGCGACGTATAGACTTGCACGTTCGGGTTGGCCGCCAGGCAGACAAAAAGGTAGCCGTCCGCGTCGATCGGCGTGTTGAACACGAAGGTGATATCTTGTTTCGGGCCGGGCGAGAGGGCAACTGTCTGCGTAGCGAGCGTTTCCCCGGGCGTAAACGAGCCTGGCCGGTCTGTCCGCCGGATCGTACAGGTCAGCTCGGTCGCTTGCTCGATGTCGGCAAAGAAGGTGATCCGCTCGAACGTCCCTTGCGCGACCGGCAACAACACGGCTTGGGGCACGTCGAGCGGTCTTGTCGAGTCGCTTGGCTCGAAGCCGTCGAGGACCAGTTGGCTGTCGGCCGTGATACTTGCGGTTTGTTGAGCCAGATCGTCCGGATCGGTACGACGGTAGCCGGGGATATGCTGGCCTGAGCGGGCAAGCTCCCGCCGGAGTTGCTCCAAACGAGCCGGATCGTCGTGCAAGTTGCCTGGCAGAAGTGGTCGATCGGCCTTGGTTCCCTCTCGCGTGCAGAGGGCCGCCGCGCAGCCGACCACTTGTCCCCCTTGCGCACAAGTGGCCATCACGCGAGTAGAGCCGAACGCGACGTGACTGGCACTGATGATCCGACCGGCAAGGAACAGATTTTCGACGTTTCTGCTGTACATGGTCCGATAGGGGATCGGGTAGATCCCTTTCGTGTGCCACTGGTCGCAGGCTGCTCGGTCCGAATAGATCCCGTCGGACGGATGAAGATCGAGCGACCAACCGCCGTAGTGAACCGCGTCTTCATGCTCGCGACGCTCGATCACATCGCGTTGCGTGAGTATGTAAGGCCCCTCGAATCGCCGGCTTTCGCGCTTGCCGGGCACGGTCCCGACCCACTCGAGGGTCCAGGTTGCTGCTTCGGGAAACTGGCCCGAGTTTTTGATGTGGTTCCAGATCCCGTAGACGATCCGCCAGAGCTCCCACTTGATCGACTCGGTGTCGTGGATCGTGTCGAGCCGGCCGCCGTACTCGACCCACCAGTACTGACATCCTTGGTCCGTCGCGTTGATCCGTTTCCAACGGGGCAAGGCAGTGATGTCCTGGAGCGCGAAATTGGGGCAGATGAACTCGACCTCCCGACCAACATCTTTCGATTGGAAGTAGATCGTGTGGCCCATCAGCTCGCCATAGTCATGGTGGTCGGGGGCCAGCGGCTCGTCGAACTCGTCGGCCGATTCGGCGCCCATCCGATAGGCGGCGCCGGCGAGATGGCCGAGGATGCCGTCACCCGACGCATCGCAAAAGAGCGGGGCACGGAGCTCGTAGATCGTCTGGTTTTGGGGGCAGAAAGCACGGGCGGCCGTGATCCGCGAGGTGGCCGGCGTGTCGGCCGGTTCGGTCGTGCAATCGTAAACGGCCGTGTTGAGCAAGACCTGTAGCTGCGGTTCCCGTTCGGCCGCTTCGAGCAGGATCGCGTCGAAGATTAGCGAGTTGCCGGCCGGGTTGCGGTAGGCGTTTTCCAAGAGCAGCTCGTCGATCAGGCCTCCTTCGCGAGCCCAGCGGTTGTTGTTCCCGCGCGAGGCGGTCGCGCCGCCGATCACCATCCGGACCTCGCTCGACGCGTTTCCGCCCAGTACCGGCCGATCTTGGACCAGAATCACCTCGACGCCCGCCCGAGCTGCGGTGACCGCGGCACAGAACCCGGCCAGTCCGCCTCCGACGACGACCAACTCGGCATCGATCGTGAACGTTTTGAGGTCACGTTTGGGTTCGGGAGGAAGGTGTTGCATGGAAAGATATGGTGATCTTTGGCGGCGGAGATGTCAAGCAGTTGGTTATCAACCCGAAATAGAGGCTGCGTCTCAATTTCGGCTTGGTATATAAAATGTCATGGAATAATGGACACAAAAAAGGGGACATTCTACTTTTTTGGCTCGCAAAAAAAGTTGAGTGTCCCCTTTTGTTTTTGTCTTCTTTTAGTTTCTATCGTGTACCGTCATGTTGCGGTTGAGGTGGAGGCTACCGAGGCGGCGGCCGTTGGGGGCTTCGGGCGGATCGATGTGGATCTCGCGCAGGTCTTCTTCACCACCTTCGGTCCGGAACGAAAAACCGAGCGTCTCGAACCGCTCCTTCTCCTCGCGGAAGCCGCGGACAATCATCCGCCAGTCGGAACCGCCGGTCAGGTACAGGACGCCCTCGTCGAGCATCCGCTTGCAATGGTCGGTATTGAGCGACGGGGTGCCGCAGACGATCCCGTTTCGGTGGCATGCCCGTGCGACACGCCGGATCGCCTCGATAATTTTGGGGTGTTGAACCTCACCGGGGATGCCCAAGGCGACCGACAGATCGCCCGGCCCGACAAACAGAACGTCGACACCGACGATCTCGGCGAACTCGTCGACCCGATCGATCGCGTCCATGTCCTCGAGCTGGACGACGACGACGGTCTCTTGGTTGGCCTCGCGGAGATAGTCGTGCATGTTCATCAGGCCATGTTTTGCATCGGCGTTGATAAACTCAACCTCACGCTTGCCGACGGGCGGGAACTTCGCACAGCGAACAACCTGACGAGCAATCTCGGGGGTTTGGACGTGCGGGATCATCAGCCCGTTGGCACCTGCTCCGAGGTAACGGTTGATTTCGTCAAAACTATTGGCACCGGTCCGGATGATACACTCGGTCGCGGTGGCTCGGCCGGATCGGATCATGTTTTCGAGCGTCACCGGATCGATGCCCTTGTACTCGTTACAAATCCAGATCGAGTCGAAACCGAGCAGGCCGACCAGTTCCACGATATTCGGGTCCATGTAGCAGACCTTAGGCACGTAGACCGGTTGTCCGGCCGCCAATTTCCGCTTGACTAAACTCTTTTGCATCTCATTGCTGCTTTCAGTAATACAACTTTTTCACGGTTTTTGTTTAGCCACCGGACATCGTCCGGCGTGTTCTGAAGCCACTCAAACACGACGAACGATGTTCGTCGGCTAAACCAGAAGTATCATCGTGACAAAGCGCTATGTAGTATCATGCCGTGGCGGTTTCGATAAGAAACTGACCACGTATCCAACTCCAAAGGTTGCCAGGCAACCGATAATATTGATCCAAAAAAACGACAGTTTTGGCGACCCTTTCGGCAACTCGCAAAAATAATACGGAGCGGTTGCCCCGAGGGCGACAAAAAAGCCCACGACCATACCCACCATGACACCAAGCGTGTTGGCGCGTCGCGTCAGGATGCCCAGCAGGAACACGCCCAGCAAAATTCCGCCGAAGAAACCGAGGGTCACTTCGGAAATGGAAATCAACGGGTTTTTGCGGTTGTCCGTGCCGAAGAGCAGCATCAACAGGGCTGCGCTGCCCATCGCCACGAGGCCCCAAACGACCGTCATGGTTTTAGCAAAAAGCAACGACTGTCGATCGTTGGCTTTCGGCCGGAAAACTCGTTTGTAAAAATCCACGGTCGAGCAAGTCGCCAGGGAGTTGAGGCCCGAGTCGACCGTACTCATCACGGCAGCGAGGATCGCGGCCATAATCAGGCCGCCAATCCCGGGGGCCAACTCCGTGGAAATGTAATGTGCCAATACGTCGTCACCGGTCATATTCTTTAACGCACTTTCGGGATGCATCGAATAAAACCAAAATAGTGTCAAACCGACGAAATACAAAAGGAACATTACCGGGATCCCGAAGATGGTACCCCAAACCAAACTTCGCGTGGCATCCTTCTCGTTTCGGGTTGACAAATATCTTTGGATG
This sequence comes from Planctomycetia bacterium, assembly GCA_050123355.1. Classification (GTDB taxonomy): domain Bacteria; phylum Planctomycetota; class Planctomycetia; order Pirellulales; family Thermoguttaceae; genus JASFHG01. Next base: position 5,166 of record JASFHG010000092.1, on the reverse strand, counting down.
ACGACCTGATCCGCTCCGGCCGCCGCCAACTTGGTGAAGATGGCCGAAACCACCATGCTCCAAAGCGACAGTCGCACGAACGGGTCGAATAAATAAAATTCGCGGGTTGTCACGGCGTTAAAGGCGTGGCCGTTGGCTTCGGCAAAATTCCAAATTTCCACGGGCCCGACCGAATTGCCGATCATTACCGTTCCGATCACGACCAGTGCACCACCGGTCAGGACGCCAAACTGGAGCACATCAGTCCAGATCACGGAACTGATCCCGCCCATCGTCGTGTAGGCGGTCGAAATCACTCCCACCAGTAACACACTGACCCAAGCAGGCCAACCGGTTGCCGGTTCCAGTACCACGGCCGAGGCAAACAGGACGACGCCGAGATAAAAACTTCTCAGCATCAAAAACAATCCTGCCGTGGTCAATCGGACTGCGGGACTGAATCGGGTTTCGAGGTATTCATAAGCCGTCGTGATCGACAACCGTCGAAAAAAACGGACGAACAAATAAATGGCAGGTGGAATCCCCAGGACGACGAAAATGCTCTTCAGCGACATCGTCATCCCGTGGTTGTACGCTTCGGCCGGGCAGGCGATATAACTGATCGCGCTGAGCAGCGAAGCGAACATACTGATCGCGACGGGGAACCAGTGTAAATTGTGTGATCCAAGGAAATACTCGTCGGTCGATTCCTGGCGGAGCATGAAGTATGCTCCCATCAGGAGTATCCCGAGCAGGTAGCCCGTCATCACGACGTAATCAAGTGTTTCAAATCCCACAATATCTCGTTTTGTATTAAGAGCCTATCCGAAAACAGGGACAGGCACCTGAAAAAGGGAGCCAGTCCCGGTTTTCAGATAGACTCTAAGGTTAATGTGGTTCGGTGAGCCTGGCTCTCATTCTTAATTTTCATCGAACCAATTCGACCACAAAACGATATTATCTACCAATTTCCTCATTCTTTCAAGTCGGCCGTTTCACCCCTATTGATCGTGCCGGCGGCACGCCATGCGTCGAGGTTGACTTCGTTCGACACGAATTGGACGTGTCCATCGCAGAAGACGACATTGACCCCGCCCGGGTGAAGGCTTCTGGCGGCGGCCTGGGTTCCGTCATATCCCAAGTTGATCGACGGATCGCAGGGTTTCTCGACACTATCGATACACCTCACTTTGCCTACGGCCGAAACCTCATCGAGGACAGAGGAATTCGGAGAGTACATGTGCATATAGGCATGGGAGCCAAGATACTGGACCGCCCACATTCCGCGAGCTTCCCATTCGGTATTTCCTGCTCCTATCGGCACGGCGGCTCCGGAGATAACTTCGCTTCCCATGGCGGTCTGCGACGTGCCATCGGTAACATCGGAGAGCTTGTGAGGTTCGTCCCACTGAAAGAGGCCGTTGCCTGTGTATTCGGGCAAGCTGTTGTGCTTGACGAGATACTCCGATCCGTAATTGACCACGAAATTGGAATGCCCATAGTTGGCCGCCCCTGCCGCCGGGCCAGGCGAATTGGGATCACTCGGACAACAATAGCTCGAAACCGGCTCTCGGATAAGAGAAGCTTGATCCATCATCCTTAAGCTGAAATTATATTGGTCGGATAAAGTGGCCTTCTCGATAAAGGGAAGAATGACGATCTGGGCCGTGTGTCCAAGTGCTCGCTGAGGGAGCACCTGACGACCGTCCATGATAATCCCGCACGGCAAACGTGAATGGGCACTCTCATAGTTCAAAATTGCCAGGCCACATTGTTTCATGCTGCTATTGCATTGTATCCGTCGAGCAGCTTCCCTTGCTGCTTGAATGGCGGGCAACAGCAACGCAATCAAGATTCCGATGATGGCAATCACCACCAAAAGCTCGACAAGCGTAAAAGCGCGGTGGCGAGCAAGTCTCATGTTAAACTCCTTATAACAAAGCGCGATCCGAGAGCGAATACCAAGCGATAAAGACGAATCGCTCGTGGACCGAAAGAACAACAATCTTGCCCTAAAAACTGCCGGGCCCTTCGCTCGCAAGGAAACGAAGGGCCCGAAACCTTAACAAAGGAGAATTACTTCTTACGTCGAAGCAACATCAAGCCAATCAGGGCCGAGGCGATCAAGATGATCGTGCTCGGTTCGGGTACGGCCGCGGCACCGGTGCCGGCTTGCCAGTTACCGGCGAGGATCGTGGCGTCGGAGGCGTCGACATAGCCGTCGCCGTTGAAATCGCCCATTTCCCAAGTGGCACCCGGGCCGGCTTGCCAGTTACCGGCAAGGATCGTGGCGTCGGAAGCGTCGACCTGATCGTCATGGTTGGCATCACCGGGGATGTCGGTGGCGATGTCTTCCAATTCGAGGATCAATTCAGGCCGCCAGGTGACATCGGGATTATCATCGGAAGCAAAGGAAATATAGTTACTGATTCCGAAGAAATCTTCCGTGTCGGGAGCCAGCATGATCAGATCCAACAGGCCATCGCCGGCCACCGCCGCTTCAAATGCCGCGATGAACTCCGCGGTCGATTCGAAGTAGACGTCCTTGCCGGGGAGGTCCAGTGCGTAGTCCGAATCCAACGTCGAGAGCAGGCCACCCAGCTCTCCACCCGGAGTGGTCCAGGCCGTGGTGCCATCGATCGAGTTCCAGGTTACCCCAGCCTCGGTCATGGCGGCCGCGTCGTCGGCCAGACGCAATTCGATATCGCCCAGCCCGTTGCCGTCCACCGAAGTACTGGAAACGGTCAATTTCAGCGAAATACCGGTCAGTTGTTTGCCTTCGGGAACCATGTCCGCCGAGACGGGAATGGATGCCACGGCTCGACAAACTTCGGAATCGTTCGTGTAACCAGTCGCCCCGATCATGATGCCTTCTGAATCACCGGCGTTTTCGTCGGGGGTACCCGACTTGATCGTGGAAATGACGATGCCGTCACCTTCAGTCGGCGTGATCGTATTCAGATCACCCGTTGGGGCAGTTTGGGCCATGGGGTTAAACGAAACAATCAAGGTCGGGCGAAGCGATACGCTATTATCATCGGAATAAAAACCGACGAAATTTCTTTCGTTGTTGTTGAGGGCCCGATCTTCGGCAGTAGGCGCCATGAAGTTCATCTGCAAAAGTCCGTCACCGGCCAAAGCGGTATTTATCGCATCAATAAAGGCCTGGGTGGAACCGAAATAAACCTCGTCACCCGCACTCAACGTATCTCCATCGATAGAAGCAAGGACCGTCGCGGTCGGATCACCACCGTTCCATGTGTCGGAGGCATTCGCATTGGCCCAGGTCGCTTCCATTTCAACAACCGGGACGGACGGATCGGCCAAGCGAAGTTCGATGTTGCCGACTCCTGCACCGGTAATGGAGGTTCGGTACACTGTAGTACCCAAGGTAACGCCCGTAATGGTTTGTCCGGCGGGAACATTGAGTGAATTCAGGTCGAATTCCACGTAACCTCGCGCTCCATCGACGGTTTCCGTGATTCCTCCCACCAAGTATTCTTTATTGTCGCCAAGAATTTTGCTGTAATTATGACGTATTCCAACAATAGTGGTCTGAGGGTCGTCAATACCTCTTGCATAATTGCTGATGTTTTCAGCGTAGCTCGAGGGAGCAAGCTCATTCAGCGAAACAGCTTCCGAGGTTCCCGGAGCGGCTACGACTTCTTCCCAAGTATCGCCAAGTCGAACTTCGTCATACGTGACGACCGAACCTTCAGGCAGGTCCGTCGAGGTCAAAACCAGCGTATCCATCAGGCGGTTGGGATCCGGCGTGGCGGATTGCAACAGTATATTGCCTCCCGAAGGATTGATCAACTGCGGGGTGGAACCGACATATTCGTCCTGCGTGGCATCCGGGTTGAGCCAACCAACGATCATGTCATTTGAAGCATAGCCAAAGTCCGCTTCAACGCGAACGGTGAACTGATAGGTGCCTGGCGTAATGTCGGTCGCGATGACTTCGGTTTCAACATTTCCGCTACTTCGTTGGCGGCTACGGATCACTGCGTCGACGCCACCGGTTGCGTTGACTTCAAATCCCCATTGCGTTCCGATGGTCCAGGAGACCGAAGTATCTCCTTCTTCGGCGTTGAGCAGGCCCGTATAGGCCGTTGCGGTCGCACTGTTGGCAAAATTCGCATCAAAGGACATCAGGCCGCTCATGTAATAGGGCTTTCCTTCGACCGGTTCGAGCCCGGTGAAGTTGCGAACCACCGTCTGCGTACCACCCAAAAAGCTACCTGTACATTCGACAGCACCGCCATCCACCCCATAAAGACCTGTGTAATCCAAACCAGTGTTTACCACCTGGAAATTACCGAAGCCAGAGCCCCAAGAACCACTAAAGGGGCTAACAAAAGGAGCCTGAGTATCAAGATTCCCCACCGCATACTCACCGCTTGCAGGGGTACTACCGGTAAGGAACGAATCGGCCAAATAGATCGACCCATGGGCGTACCCTACCAAAGACAACAAAAAGGCTCCAACCAAAAGAAAGGCAAAACTCTTCCTCATAGTAATCATCTCCCATTTCCAAAAGTGAAAAGAGTCGGTAACTTTACTCCCCCCGAAACTGCCAGAAATTTTCAGGCAAGGAGCAATGAAATAACCTCCAAAAAAATTTGCCCAGAAGGAAAAGGCGGTTGGGCATGTTTCTCAGAATGGTTATGCACTTCGACCGCCGTCCCTCAGTACAATGGTCGATTGTATCTATAGGTATGGATCATTCAACTCCTTTATCCTGTGTATTGCAAAAAATCGGCAAAAAGGGACTTGAAATGAGCGTAGAGGTATTGTATTATTAATACCTATGAGCCGAAAATGAGCGGCGATTAACTCCGAAGTAGGGTGGCTGCGCAGTAAGAGAGTGGCAGCCTTCACTTTTTATCGAGAAACAAAAAGAGTAAAAAGATACCATTAAGGTCTCGTTTTCATCCTTGGTTGTCTCAGAAAAACACATACCATGAGTACCGAATCGATCCAATCCGAATTACTTCAGTTCCAACTTGGAAATGAAGGTCCTAAGTACGAGCAACTACGAAAATTCATCGCGGCCCAGATGGACGCCGGCACCATTCAAGCCGGCGATGCCCTTCCGCCGGAAAAACAGATGGCCGAATTGGTCTCGTTGTCTCGAGTGACCGTGCGCCAAGCACTCGCCAAGCTCGAAAAGGATGGATACATCCG
>JASFHG010000091.1:0-9494 GCA_050123355.1 Planctomycetia bacterium | reverse complement strand
ATCACGATAACCGACAAGAGACTCTACCTGCGCGGCAAGAGTATCATCAACCGCCAGTTCCGCCACGAGATCTCGCCCAACGGAAACCAGATCAATCTGGTCGATGGGCGGAACCAGGTCTATAAAGGCGTCCTCGGATGGACCAACGCGGGAAAACGGCTCGTTCTCGTCTTCAGCGAAAAGGAACGCCCGGAAGGCATCTGGGACTATTTCGGAACCAGCTCCGACCGGCTCGTTCTCGAAAAGGCCGACACCAAGCCCGATCCGAAGTCACTGGCCGACGACAAATCGCTCCGGAAAACGTGGCATCTCATGTCCTCCAAGCCGCTTATTAACATGTCCCCGGAATCGTTTTCTGCCTGTTTTTTCGTACTTGATGGAGAGCATTATTCGCTCATGAATTGGTCCTCCGCCAATTTTTTACCCGAGGGGCAACTGAAACTCGACAAAGTTCCAGGCATGCCGGTAGACGACGCATGGCCCAGACGCTTCGCGTATCATACGAACCCGTCCACCGAACTGAAACAGATCGACATCGTGACGGATAAATACATCGCGATGAAAGGGATCTATCGAACGGAAGGAGATCGTCTCTACATCCGCCTGGCACCCGAGGACCATGCCCGTCCGGGCGATTTCAAATCTCCCTTGAATGAAAATTTGGTCGAGTTGGAATTTTGTGCTCCCCCCGCTTCAACTCCCAAGCTGGCCACCTTGCTCATAACCCGCTTTGCATCAGTCCTCGATGACCAATATTTTTGGACTCCCCCCGGATCGTTATTTAGGCTAACCCAATCACCATACGACTCATGTATTTCCCACATCGCCAAACGACTCAAAAAACATCCCGAGATGAAAGTGGTGATCGACGCTCCCACTCAAACCAGCGGCCTGATCGGTCTGCGACGAAGGCTCCTCGAAGCCGGAGCGAAGTCGGTGCAGATCAAGTCAAACAGCCTGCCACCTTGGGGAAACAATTATTTCAGTATTTACAAACAGAAGGATCTACCCAAGGTTTATGACATTTCGACCAACGACCTCAAGACCCTTTCGCAGCAATTGCCGAAACCGTGCAAGGGCAATCCGGAATTTTTGACAAACATGATGGGCGGCAGGGGAATGGGCGGAATGGGAATGGGCAGTAATACGCCCAGCCCCCTGCTGGGATCGACGACTTCTCTTGAATCCGTGGATGTGCAACCAAATGTCATCCGAATCAAACTCGACTCCAGCACGATAAAGCAACTTCGAGATCAAAAATTGAAACCGACCGAACCGGTGGCCTTCATACTCGACAACCGCCTGATCCTCGCCGTCACGACGGCCAAAAAACTGCTCGCCGGAACGATCGAGATCGACTGCAAGCTGAGCGAAGAAGAACGAAAAATCTTGAACAACATCTTCAACAGTTTTACGCTGACCACGACACTACCACCATCACCGGCCCGTGCGAAAAAAGACCCAGGGTAACCGCCACGCTGACCGACAAGATGAGTGGTGGTATTATGTAAAACTACCATTTCGCGTTTCTTCACTCGTTGCTAACTGGGCACAACGTGACAGAATCGCGATCTTTAGCGACAGGATCCACCGCCTGTCGCTATTTTTATTTCACTATGATGGAGCATCAGCAACGTCACACGTTAGCCCGGTCGCCTGCGACCGGTTTGGATTTCCGGCCGCAGGCGGCCGGGCTAACCACTTTTGGAACCACGTAACTGCATTTACCTGAAACTCAATAAACGTCGAGAAAAACCAGCGTCTTGACCCTGCATGGTACTATCGGTTATAATAGAGGTCTGCAAACACCGCACCACTTACGGAACAAACAACGAGCGATTTTTTCATGCGGGACTCGGACTCGATCTCGACGACGCTGCTGGCTCGGGTTCGCAAGCACGAACCGGAAGCGTGGCAGCGGTTTGTCGATCTGTTCGGCCCGACGGTCTTTCGATGGTGTCGCGCCGCGGCGATCGAGACGAACGAGGCAGGCGACGTCGTTCAGGAAGTTTTTCTGGCCGTCGCCAAAAACGTCGACCGGTTCGACCGCGCCAAGGCATCCGGAAGCTTCACCGCATGGATCGCTTCCATCACACGGAACAAAATCAACGACCATTACCGGCGCATGGCCAAGCGGCCGATCGCTCGCGGCGGAACGACCGCCCAACTGTCGATCGCCGAGCTGCCCGAACCGGTATCGAAAGAAGAGGTTCTACAAGCCCAACGCAAACTGCCCCGTCGCGCGATGGAGCTGGTCCAGGCCGAGTTCGAGGAGCGGACTTGGAACGCCTTTTGGCGGACGGTCGTCGAAGGACGCCCGACGGCCGACGTGGCCGACGAGCTGTCGATGAACCCCGCCTCCGTCTATCAGGCCAAATCCCGCATCCTCCGCCGACTACGGCAAGAGACCGAAGGGTTTCTGTAAACTTCTGAAACGGCATTACCTAAACGCTCCACAACACGCTCCCAAGCCGGAATTGAGACGCAGTCTCTATTCCGGATCTGTGAGCGATCACATTTTGGAAAACAACGATTTTTCCCTGCCATTAAATGGTATAATTACGTATGACAACTCCGCTCCGAAAATCCATCCTGACCGTCCTTTGCCTGCTGATCGTCGCCCTGCCCGCGGCGGCCATCGATCGCGTAACGTTCACGCCGGAGAAGAAAAACAAGCAAGGCCGGCTCGTCAAACTTTCTCCGGTGACACTCGAAGGGCGGACGCTCCTTGAATACAAAGAAGGCGGACGAGTTTTCCAGACGCCCGACGGCCGGCTATGGACCATCCCTTCCGATTGGAAACCGTCTTGCAAAAGTGACGACCGGCCGTTCAAACCGCTCACCCACGACGAGCTGGCGGAACAACTGCTCAAGGAGCTCCCGCCCGGCTTCAAAGTCTATAAAACCAAACACTACCTGATCCTCTACAACACGTCGCGGGTGTACGCCAAGTGGTGCGGCGCACTGTTCGAGCGGCTCTACATGGCGTTCCAAAATTTCTGGAAGCGGAAAAAACTCGACCTCACCGAACCCGAGTTCCCGCTGGTCGCGATCATCTTCGGAAACCAACGAAACTATATCAATTACGCCCATAAGGAACTGGGGCTCACGAAAGAACAAACCAAAGCGATCATCGGATACTATAACATCAAGACCAACCTCATGGTGATGTCGGACCTGACGAACACCTCGGGCAACATGTCCAACCGACGCCGGACCGCCGCCCAAATCAACAAGCTCCTCTCCCGGCCCGGCGCGGCCGCAACCACCGCGACGATCATCCACGAAGCGACGCACCAGATCGCGCACAATTGCGGCTTCCATACCCGGCTGGCCGACAATCCGCTCTGGTTCGTCGAAGGTTTGGCGCTCTACTTCGAGACACCCGACCTATCCAGCTCCAAAGGCTGGCGGACCATCGGCAAGCTCAACCCAACCCGAATGCACCAGTTCGTGAAATACGCCCGAAACCGGCCGGGCAACTCGCTATCAACCCTCGTCAAAGATGACAAACGCATCCGCGACCTGTCACTGGCCGAGAACGGCTACGCCGAATCGTGGGCCCTGACCTACTTCCTCATCCGCCAACGGCCGAAAGAATATGTCGAGTACGTCAAAAAGATCAGCGACAAGAAACCGTACCTCTACGACACGCCCAAGGAACGGGCCAAAACGTTCGTCGAAGTCTTCGGCGACCCGGCCAAACTCGATGAAGAGTTCATCCGCTACATGAGTAAACAGCAGTAAAAAAAGTTTGAAGTAAGAAGTTTGAAGTTTGAAAACACGATGCTTCGGTCTTTCACACTTCAAACTTCTAACTTCAAACTTCCACCCCCCACTCTTCCCACGCCGCGGGCAACGGGGCCTCGACCTTGATCCGTTCTTTCGTCATCGGGTGGTCAAACGTCAACGAACGGGAGTGAAGCGCGATCGCGCGGAGACGCTCGTCTTCCGGCTGAGGGCCAAACGCCACGGGCGAGCCATACTGAGCATCACCCAACAGCGGGAAACCTCGCGAAGCGGCCTGGACACGAATCTGGTGCGTGCGGCCGGTCTTCAACTCGATCTCGAGCCACGTCCCCCAATCGAACCGCTCGACCACGCGATACGTCAAGACCGCGTGCCGACCGTCGTAATGATCCTCGTCGACCGTCACGACGTGTGCCTGGCCGGGGATCTTGTGCAAGAAATCTTCCCACATCCCCTGCTCCGGCTCGACCTGGCCGCTGACGGCTGCCCAATAAACCTTCTCGACATGCCGCCGCTCGAACTGCTGCGACAGCCGCCGGGCCGCCCGTACATGCCGCGCAAAGATCATCGCCCCCGAGGCCGGCCGATCCAGCCGGTGCGGCACGCCAAGGTAAACCGTCCCCTCGGTCCGTTCGAGCCGCTCCATGTAAAGCGACTTGATCCGACTCTCCAGACTGTCGATCCCCGGCGGCGCTTGCGTAAGCAGCCCCGACGGTTTGTTCACCACCAGGCACGGCCCTTCTTCGTAAAGGATGTCGACGTTCATACGCATCAATCGTTTTGGTATATCCAAGTTTAGCGGTCGAATGGAATTCGACGTGTTTTGGATGGTGCTTCCGCACCAGGGTATTTTTTGCGGTTTCAAAAAACTTCAAAAAGCGTCGAATTCCATTCGACCGCTAAACAACAGAGCCGACCCCGTCACATCTCACGTCCCAAGAACGCGTGGCAAATCGCGATCGCCAGGGCGTCGGCCACGTCGTGCGGCTCGGGGGCCTTCAACAATTTCAACTCGCGAGTCACCGCCTGTTGCATCTGGTCCTTCGAAGCGTGGCCCGACCCGGTCATGATCTTTTTGATCTGGGTCGCCGAGTAAGAAAAGACCGGCACGTCCGACTGCGCGGCCGCCAAACAAATCACACCCCGTGCGTGGCCCATCAGGATCGCCGTCTTCGGGCGGGCATAGTGAGAATAGAGCTCTTCGATCGCGACCGCCTCGGGCGAGAGCGACCGGATCACGTCCGCCACCCCGTCGTGGATCTCGGCCACCCGAACGGACAGCGACCGCTTGGCAGTGCTCCGTACCACGCCCGCCTCGACCAGCGTGAGCTTCTGCCCATCGACATCCAGCACACCATAGCCGGTCGTGTTCAAACCGGGATCAATTCCGAGAATACGCATGTAAAGTATTTAGAAGACAGATAACAGAGGACAGATGACAGAAGGAGCTTCCGCTCCAACGCATTTTCACCCTGGTGCGGCAGCACCCCACTTCGACATTCGACATTCCTTGTTCGACATTCTTCGGTTCTTCAGCCCCGACTCCACTCGGTGCCGCCGGGACGGTCTTCGAGCGTGATGCCGATCGCTTTCAGACCGTCGCGGATCTGATCGGCCATCGCAAAGTCCTTGTTCTTCCGCGACGTGGCTCTAAGCTCGATGATCAGCTCCATCAACTGACCGGTCAGCTCGTCGTCGCCGGCCGAGGCCTCGGTCGGTGCCACGCGGAACAGGCCGATTGTCGCGCCCAACTCGCGGAGCGTCTTCGTACCCTGCACGAGCGACGCGACCGCCGCCGACTTCGCATCGGCCGCCCCTTCGAGCTTCTCGCTATCGACAAATTTGTTGAGGCATCGGACCAGATCGAACAGTGCCCCGGTCGCTCCGCCGGTATTGAAGTCGTCGTCCATCGCTTCGAGGAACGCGTCGCGATGCTTGGCCACCTCGATCAACAGCGGATCGTCGCCCGGCGTGAAGTCGCCTTCCGTCCGAACCGCCGCATAGGGCAACTCGTAAAAACTCTCGCCCGTGACCAGTTCGAACCGCTTGAAGAAACGGTAAAACGTCTCCAGACCGGTACCGACTTGGATGATCCGCTCGTCGCTATAGTCGATCGGGCGTCGGTAATGGGTCGACAGCAGGAAGAACCGGATCGTCTCGCCGGGGAATTTTTCGAGCAGCTCGCTGAACGCGCTGGAACCCTTCGACTTGCTGATCTTGCACGCCTCTTGCGATTCGAGGTCACCCGCCTCGGCCGTGCATGCACATGCCTTGGTCTTGCGACCGCCGACCTTGCCGACCTCGTCGGACGCCTGCATCAGGCCGTTGTGCATCCAGTACTTCGCCATCGGTTGGCCATGAGCCGACTCGCTTTGTGCGATTTCGTTCTCGTGGTGCGGAAACGCCAGATCGAGCCCGCCGCCGTGGATGTCGAACGTTCGGCCGAGCAGTCGACGACTCATCGCGGAGCACTCGATATGCCAACCCGGCCGGCCCGGCCCCCACGGGCTGTCCCACGACGGCTCGCCCGGCTTGGCACTCTTCCAGAGCGCGAAGTCGGCCGCGTTTCGCTTCAACTCGGCCATCCCGCCGCCGTCGCCGATCGTGTCGTCGAGCTTCCGGCCCGAGAGCTTGCCGTAGTTCTCGCACTTTGTCACGTCGAAGTAAACATCCCCCTTCGACTCGTACGCGAAACCCTTCTCGACAAGCGTGTTGGTCAGGTCGATGATCTCGTTCATGTTCTCGGTCGCGTAAGGGAAGTGATCGACGCCGTCGACCCCCATCGCCGCGAGGTTGTTCATGTAGTCCTTCGTCATCTCGGCCGCCAAGTCGGCCATCTTCATGTCGCGGTTGCTCGACTCGGCGATCAGCTTGTCGTCGACGTCCGTCACGTTGATCACGAACGTCACGTCGTAACCGCTGTACACAAGGTATCGCTTGATCGCGTCAAAGATGACCGGCCCGACCATGTGCCCGATATGGCTCGGCTTGTAAACGGTCGGCCCACACAAATAGATCCCCACCTTGCCCGGCTGGACCGGCTCAAAATTCTCTTTCGTTTTCGTCAGCGTGTTGTAGACTCGTATCATTTTTTTCAGTAGGTGCTTCCGCACCATCGTATTGGTAAAGGTTTTTAAAGTAGTGTTCAGTAAACGCCCTGCGTTTTCAACGCGGGGGTGAATCCGCCATCAATATTTTTATATTTATCTTCAACTCTTCTGCAGCAACACGACGCACTCGGCCATGATCGCCTCTTCCGTCCCGATCGGGGCAAGCCCCTCGCCGGTTTTGGCCTTCAGGCCGACCCGGTCGGGCGTCGTATCGAGCAGCTCGGCGATGCGGTGACGGATGGCCACGGCGTGCGGAGCCAGCTTCGGACGCTCGGCGAAGACGATCATGTCGAGGTTGACGACCGACCAACCGGCCTGCGCCACCTCGGTCCACACGTCCCGAAGCATCTCGCCCGAGTCGCGGTCCCGGTTCGCCGGATCGGTGTCGGGAAACCTCTGTCCGATATCCCCCATCGCCACGGCCCCGAGCAGGGCATCGGTCACGGCGTGGAGTAGGACATCGGCGTCGCTATGTCCAACGGCCGTCCGATCATGCGGGATTTCGATCCCTCCGATCCGGATCGCCTGTCCGTCGGTCAACCGATGGGTATCATGCCCGATCCCGACCCGTAGCTCAGCCATAGATTACCTATTCTGCTTATTTTCTCGTCATATTGGTACTTTTTCTGCACCCCGCGACCGCCAAAGTCGGCCATCGTAGAGATTATACCCCGATCTCCCCCCTTCGACAACGCGGCTTTCGGCAGCCGATCAGGGGTCGCCGAGTCTATGATTTTGCATCATAAATTGCTAAAATAAGGGTCATCTTACGTCTTCCATACATTTTTGCATTAAAAGACACGACCATGAACGCAATCCGCAACTTTTTAATCGTTATAGCCTTTTCCTCGATATGCACCTCTCTCCCGGCGGCCGGGCAGGCCGACACGGACTGGAAGACGCTTTATGAGAAAGCGGAAAAGCTTCGTGAGGCAGGCAAATACAAGGAAGGAATCACCGTCGCCAAAGAAGCGGTCGAGATGGCCAAGAAGCAGTTCGGCTAAGACCACCTCAACACGGCAAAGAGCATCAATCAGCTTGGCGTCCTCTATCTCTGCATCGACGATTATAAGCAGGCAGAGCCGCTCCAAAAACAAGCAGTCGCGATGCTGGAAAAGACGCCCGGGCCGGACCGCCTCGACTTGGCCGAGGGCCTTCACGACCTTGCCACCCTTTACGCTAATCGATTCCAATACCAAAAATCGGAAGCCCTCTTCAAACGAGCATTGGCCATCCGGGAAAAGACCCTTGGCCCGAAGCATCCCGACGTAGCCAAAACTCTGACCGGTCTGGCTTTGATTTATTTAGTAAAAAATGGACAACAAAAGGCCGAACCGTTTATGAAACGAGCTCAGGCCATCATGGAGAAAAAGCCGAAAGTAAAGCCAATAGATCAGGTGCGATATCTTTATTCCTTGGGATATTTCTACCACGCACAAAAGAAACTCGAAGAAGCAGAAAAACTCTACCAACAATCTCTGGCCGTCTCCGAAGAAGCCTATGGCCCGGACCATCCCTGGAATGCTCCCAATCTTTGGGGTCTTGGACAAGTCTACGTGGAGCAGAAAAAACATGAAAAAGCAAAACTGCTTCTGAAACAGTCGATCGCCATTATCGAAAAGAGCGCCGGCTCGGAAAATCCTTATATCGCTTTAAACCTAAACAGCCTTGGAACCATCAACGTTATCCAGGGAAAATACCAAGAAGCAGAAAAGTGTTACCAACGAGCATTGGCAATACAAGAAAAGGTTTTCGGGCCGAAACATCCGTGTCAAATCGAAACCATGCAATATCTCGGATTTGCCTATCTATTTCAAGGAGAACTAGACCCGGCAAAATCTCTCTTTCAGCGATCTCGCGACATTTTAGAAAAAATCTCCAACCCCACACCTCGTGAAGCAGGAGGATTTCGAGGCCTCGCTTTTTTCCATATGATTCTCGAAGAATACGAGAAAGCCGAGCCTCTTTTAAAGCGAGCGATTACCATCTGCGAAAAAAACCATGGTCCGGAATCTTCAGAAACCATTCTTTCTTTAAAATTCCTGGCAAAACTATACAAGGACACAAACCGAACAGCAGAAGCGGAAAAAATCGAAGAACGGATAGAAAAAATTCAGAGCAAAAATAAAAAAGACTCCGCGGAGAATAGTAAACCATAAGTTGAACCGGGAAAATTGCCCCGAAGGGGTATCATAACTTAGCCTGGGGTGAAGCCCCAGGGATGGGAAGTTATTCCCCCATGTTCTCACCACCCGTTTATGAGCGGCTTCGCCGCTCATAAACGGGTGGTGAGATGTATTTCGATCCCTTTGCACCAGGGGCGTTGCCCCTGGCTAAGATATTAAGCCCCTGCGGGGCGATGCACTGCAAACTTACACACAAACCAAAATCATTAACTTCTCGAAGGATGAAAAGTCCATCATGAAAAATCAATCTTCTCACTACCTCGGCAGCTTATCTCGGTTTTCTTCAATGGTCGTTTTAAGCATGATCGGTTTCCTGCTCTGCACGGGAACCGCACGGGCGGAGGATCCGAAGACGCTGGGGGCGGTGGTGGAGCAGGTGAAGCAGAAACTGGCCGCGGGCGAGTCGCGCGAGAAAGTTGCCCGATATATCAACGACCTGGTCGATCGG
>JASFHG010000090.1:0-9521 GCA_050123355.1 Planctomycetia bacterium | reverse complement strand
ATCCAAGCCGGACGGCTGGGATTTGATCGGTGGTCTGTTGGGGGATTTTGAAACGCGGGTTCGCGAAGCGACCGGTCTCGACTGGTTGTAACGCATTTATCAACGGCATATTTATGGAAATCATTCTTGTCGCTGCCGATCCACTCCCAAAGGAGTCCACGGATTCGAAGGAGGGTGGTAATTTGATGGCCTCGCTGGCCATTTGTGCGGCCATTCTTTTCGTAAGTATCTGGCTGATGCTCCGTGGCCGTCTTCTGAAGTCTCGGAATCAATCTTGCAGTGCCCCCGGTGCTCCGGTTGAACCTTCTCCGGCTGACGAGGCCCATATAAAACACATTGCTCAGACGTACGAGACGGTCCGCGAAATGACCGGCCGACTCGATACGAAGATCCGCGTGCTCGACGCGTTGATCCGAGACGCCGATCGAGCGGCTGCCCGTCTCGAAGCGGCCCAACGTGGCGAGGCCCCGCCCACCCAGCCCAAACGGGTGCCCGAATCGTGCGTCGATGAGATCTATTTTTACTCTGACTATGGTTTTTCGACGTCGGATATCGCGTCCCGGCTCGGGGTTCCGGTTGAATCGGTCGAGCAGATTCTAGGGGATCGAGAGTAGCTTTAGACGAAAGGGCTGTACCCTGCGGACCTCAGACAGCTTGAGGGCCTGGTTCTAATTCGTTTTTCTATAACGCTTTACGTCGTTTTCTGCTCGTGGCTGAAGCTTTGGTTTTCCGCCCGGATTTCGGGCCCGGATTGTAATTTATCCTTAGAAAAAAGCTACAATTTCCGGTAAGCGTATTTTGCCCTATTTTCATCCGGAAAGCGTATATGGCACTGATTGAACAAGCAATTTATACCCTGGTCCGACCGAGTGATCCCACACCTGGACAGAAGACCGAGAAACCGAACCGATACGGAGTGATTGCCGCCAGTCCGAACGTCGACCTGGCCGATATCGAGGCGATTGCCGATTGGTCTCCACGCGCCGAAGACATGCTCGACACGAGCTCTGCCGGCGTGAGCTTCAACTTCTACCCCTTGCCGAGCGGTTCCTACTGCATCTCACGGTCCACGATGCACGGCTGGGAGTATGGCACCGGCAGCCCTCACTTCGCTTATACCCAATGCTTGATCGTGCCGCGATCCAAGTTTGTTTCTTTTGCCAACGATCCGTTTGCCGTGCTTCGCGCCGCGATTGCCGGTGGAATTTTCGAGATCCAACACCACACTTCCCAAGAGCTCGAGCCGTTGCGTCTTTCGGGCGAGAGTCCTCCGGTGGACGCGACGCTTTTAAACCGCCTGCGCGAGAATCCGGGGATTGATTGGCTCACCTCGATGGTCCAAGCGGCCTTGGATTCGCAGCGACTGGTTCTTTATCCGATCGATGCAGCCCGTCACCTGTTGGCCGGCCTGTTGCAGTGTGTGCCGGTAGAATGTCGGCCCGAATTTTCGTTCAGCACCGGCTTGCGAGATACCCTCAATCGGCCGTTCCGCATTATCGTTGACGACAAGCTTTCCGGCCAACACCCGGCCATCTCCAATCCTACGGAATCCCCCGATACCGAGGTTCCACACTGGCGCGTTGCCGAATTGAACCTTTCGGCAAGCACACCGCCGTCCGAATTTGCACCGTTGGACGGTTGGCCCCACTTCATCGAGACCATATTAAAGTCTAACCGGCTCGGTTTCCTGTCGACACAACTTGCCAAGCGTCGTTTTGGGCTGACGACCGACGACCTGCCAGCCTTGGCACTACAGCTTATGGAGAACCTCGATTCGTCAACGATGCTGTTCGAGTCGGATGAGACTTGGGACTTCGTACCGCAACCGAAGAAGCCGTTGCCGCCCGTCCCCAGCGATTGGCTTGACGGCCTGCAACGTGCGCATGCGGCCCATCGTCAGTTCCAAGGGAGCATGGCGTTGACACTGGCTTCCAGTGAGCCGGTCGCTGCTCCCGTCTCCAGTGAGGACCCGATTATCCAAGAGAAGATCGAGCAGATGGACGAGCTGGTCTTTGAAGTGGTCGGCGGCAACTTGCAGCTTCTCGGTGAATTGCGAACTGTGTGGGCAAGACTCAACCGAGAGCTTCCCGCCGAAATCCTCGAAAAATGCCGCGAGCATTACCTGCGACGTTCCTTGCAATTCTGGCAACAGGCGAGCGAGACCGGAGAGCCGATCCGCGATACACGTCACGCGATGCTCGCCCTCGACGTTCTTTGCCTCCTTTTCGATGGTTCTTAAAAAGCCATCCCCCACTTTAGACGCATATTCCTGGCATACCAGCCTATCTGTCCGCGCAAAACTTGAAGAAGTGTCCTGGACCTGATATGATCCGGACATGGTTCAAAACATTCCCAAGAAACGTGCGTTTACTCTGGTTGAACTGCTCGTGGTGATCGCGATTATCGGGCTGCTCATCGCGTTGCTGCTGCCGGCGATTCAAGCGGCCCGCGAGGCGGCACGGCGGATGGCCTGCTCAAACAACCTGCGCCAAATCGGGCAAGGTGCGCAAAACTACGCCAGCACATTCAATCGTTTGCCGGCCGGGTGTATCGTCAACACTCCCTTTCCCGGGACGGTAGAGTATTATGGTGCTTGGAACGAAGCGGAAGCCGGACCGCAGGGGACCAGTTGGTTGCTCGCGATGCTTCCGTTCATCGAGCAGCAGACTCTCTTCGAGCAGTGGGACTTCCAGACGAACGTCGCCGGAAATTTGGAGGTTGCCGCAACCGATATCCCGACATTTTATTGTCCCAGCCGACGAAGCAGAGTCCGGAGCGAAGATCAAGATCGGATGTTCCTCGGTATGACCGCCGGAGGGACCGACTATGGCGGATGCCAAGGACGCGGCAACGGATACCGAAATAGTTGCGATTCGAGTGTTTCGCACGGGTGTGGCCATCCGTTCGTCTATGCAAGCACCATCCTGGGGTATAGCGGAGAGTTTCAAGGTGCCCTCACCCCGAACCAGCAGCTTCGTTTCTCGCAAATCACCGACGGTACCTCCTGTACATTCCTTGCGGGAGAACTCCAGCGTCTCGTACCGGAACCGGGAGCGACCGGCTATGACAAGAGCTCGCGTCAATCGGACGACGGCTGGGCGGTAGCCGGATCCTCGACCCTTTTTAACACACCGACAGTGGGAGCGCCGACAGGAATGTATGATAGTGACTCAGGCCAGCCGGGCGGACTGAATAACCAGTTCTTCGAATCAGCCGGGAGCGAGCACCCCGGCGGAGCCCACTTCGTCATGATTGACGGATCGGTCCAATTTCTCAACGATACGATCGACCCGGTGATCTATTCTTATTACGGAAGCGTACGCGACGGTGTAACAGCCCAGTAGGGTGCGTCTGGATGCACCTTTGGAAAATTTTGTATTTATACCAGCGCCCAACGGAAGCGGGTTTTTAAGTGGTGCGTTTAGCACCAATTAAAAGGTGCGTCTTGACGCACCCTACATTTTACGCGGCACTCTTTCCGAACAGTGCTTCCAGCGTGATTGACGACCAAGTCTCGAAACCGTCAAGATTTGCGAGCAGTTCGTCGACCGGTTTGAAACCGCTCTCGATCAGCTCGTCTTCGCTGATCTCGACGTTCGGCGATTCGACGTTGAAGATATAGACCATGCCGAGATGGACTCGGCCAACCTCGTTCTCGTCATCATTGATCATCCCGACGCATTGGGCCTTGTATGGTGTGTCGATCGTGACTTCTTCTTCAAGCTCGCGACGCATCCCTTCCTCGAACGGATGGGCCGAACCGGTTTGGACATCTTCGCTCGAGATGTGGCCGCCGATCCCGACGCTCCGCTTACTTTTCAGACGTCCCTCGCCGACCTTTTTGCTGCGGACATATTCGAAAATCGTTTTTTGACCGTCGCCATTTTCGTGAAGGAACAGCACGTACGGGATCAACTGCTTGAAGCTCGGATCGGTCTCCACCTCACCTCGCGGCCGAAAGCTGAGATGGGTCGGGTCCAACAGCGTCCCGACATAACGATCCACCTCGGCCGAGAACCCCTGGAAGTGTCCCAACTGATGAAAGACTTCCGTCGGAACCACCATCACTTTTTCGTTTTTGACATCAGACATGTTTATTCGCTCCATCTCGTAGTTAAGTTTATGTTTTTGGTTTTATTATCAAGCCGAAATTGAGGCGTAGCCTCTATTTCGGGTTCATTCTAAAGGATGATCATCGAATCACCGTAGCTATAAAATCGATACCGCTCCTCGATCGCCTCCTCGTAGGCTCGACGGATCAACTCGTCGCCGCCGAACGTACGGACCAGGACCAGCAAGGTCGTCCGCGGGAGGTGGAAGTTGGTCATCATCACGTCGGTCGCCTTGAAGGTGTAAGGGGGCCGGATGAACAGGTCGGTCTCGCCGGTGTACGGCTTCAAGGTACCGTCGGCCGCCGCCGTCTCGAGCAGCCGGACCGAGGTTGTCCCGACCGCGATGACGCGGCCTCCTCGATGTCGACACGCTTCGATTTGCTCGATCGTTTCCTTGCCGATCTCGCCCCATTCGGAGTGCATGTCATGCTCGTCGAGCTTCTCGACCGATATCGGACGGAACGTACCGAGCCCGACGTGAAGGGTCAGCCGACAGAGTGTGACGCCCACGTCATTGATTCGGCGAAGTAACCCTTTGGTGAAATGCAGCCCGGCTGTCGGAGCGGCCACCGCGCCGGGCATCCGCGCGAAAACCGTCTGGTATCGCTGACGATCCGACTCGACCATCTCTCCTTTTCGGATATACGGCGGGAGCGGTACCCGACCGACGCGATCCAGAAGCGAGAACGTCTCTTCGTCCGTCTCCGGTCGCACGACCCAAACCCCTTCCGGCTCCTTCGCACCAAGCCGAAGCTGCACGTCCTCTGCTCCGTCATTGTTATAAAGGGTGAGCGTCTCGTTCGGCTTCAACCGGCCGCGAGTTTTTCCGAGCACCCGCCACAGCCCATGCTCGTCGACGTTCAAAAATAGCCCTTCCCAACGTCCACCCGTTTCGGTTCGGAAACCGATCAGCCGAGCGGGCACGACGCGCGTGTCGTTGAAGACCAGACAATCATTACTGCCGAGCAACTCGGGCAGGTCGCGGACATGCCGATGCGAGATCGACTGCGCAGCCCGATCGACCACCAGCAGCCGTGCGTCGGCCCGGTTCGTCATCGGTGCCTGAGCAATCAGTTCCTCAGGCAGGTGATAGTCATATTGGTCAAGTTCGGACATAAGGCTTATTATACAGAGAAAACAGCACCTTGCGAGGAGGGGGAAATTGGGTATATAATAGGTTTCCATAATTGTCAAAAATTTAGCCGCTGAGCTTGCTCCGCGCTTTTTTCCTGATATTTCAGAAAGCGCGGAACAAGCTCAGCGGCTAAAAATAGAATAACTGTACAGCACCCCTTACGCGAGTGAGTATTTTTTCATGACCGAAAAAGAACAAGCCATCTTGAACCAAATTGAAACGTTGGGCGTCGTGCCTGTCTTGGCGATCGAGTCGGTCGAGGCGGCGCTGCCGTTGGCCGATGCGCTTCTTGAAGGAGGTCTACCGGTTGCCGAGGTGACGTTTCGCACGGCCGCGGCCGCCGACGTGATCGCACGAATGACCGACGCGCGACCCGAGTTGTTCGTGGGTGCCGGGACGGTCCTGACCGAGGAGAATCTTCACAAGGCGATCGACTGTGGTGCCAAGTTCGCCGTGGCCCCCGGTTTGAATCCGGCGGTGGTTCAAGCGGCCCGAGCGGTCGACTTTCCGTTCATGCCAGGCGTCGCGACGCCGACCGATATCGAAACGGCCGTTGCGCTCGGGTGTCGGGCGTTGAAGTTCTTTCCCGCCGGCGCGCTAGGTGGTGTCGCGATGCTCAAGTCGATCGCCGCTCCTTACTTGCATCTCGGCCTACGGTTCATGCCGACCGGCGGTGTTAATACGGAGAACTTGGCGAATTATCTGGAGTATGCCCCGATCGTTGCCGCCGGTGGAACGTGGATCGCCAAGCCGGACGACCTGGCTGCCGGTCGTTGGGATGAGATTCGTGGCCGATGTAAGAAGGCGTGCGAAATCGTAGCGTCCGTTCGCGGTAAGAAGTAGAACGTTCCGTACCATTTGCTACATCGTTCGTTAGCCGCGCGACTTCATGTCCGCGATTTGACCGTTCTATTGTAAAAACGGTAAAGTGTTTTCCATTAGCAATGTTTCACTCAAAGCGTATTCCAAACACGTATTTTACCGTTAAATCGCGGAGATAAACTTCGTGGCTAACGAAAGATGATACGGTTGGAGAAGTTTCTCAAATGCAGTCGAAAAGAATGCGATTGAAAAGTACGCATTAACGACGTCGCGGCTTACGAAATGTTTTTTTATTCTTGTTTTTGTTCTGACCGCGTTTTTTATCACTTCCTTGCGGCGGTCGGCTTGGTATCAAGCAGTCCGGGCTGGAGCCGATAAGGTCTTCGCGGCCGGCGAGCGTCAGGGCCTCGCGGACCGTGCGGTAGTTTTCCGGCTGATCGGCCAGCAGCAGCGCCTTTTGCATCCGCCGCTCTCGCTCGCCACGTGCGACGTAAACCTCTTGGCCCGACATCGGGTCGATACCGGTGTAGTACATGCAGGTCGCCAGGTCGAACGGGGCAGGCAGGAACTCTTGGACTTGCTGGACCCGATAGCCACCCTGCTTGAGGAACTGGGCCACGCGGATCATCGCGTCGAGGTCGCTGCCCGGGTGCCCGGCGATCAGGTAGGGGATCAGATACTGCCGCTTGCCTGCTTTCTCGGATGCTTCATTGAACCGGTCGGCAAACTTTTCAAACGGCCCGATCGACGGCTTGTGCATCAGACGCAGCACGTCCGGGTCGACATGCTCCGGTGCGACGCTCAGGTGCCCGCCCACATGATGGGTCGCCAGCGTATCGATATACTCGGGACAGCACGCGGCCAAGTCAGTCCGGATGCCGGAGGCGATCAGCACGTGCCGCACCTCGGGCAGCTCACGCACCGCCCGCATCAACTCGAGCACCGCACGATGATCGGTCGCTAGATTCTTGCAAATTTTGGGAAAGAGGCAGCTCGTGCGTCGACACTGCTTCTGCTGCTCGGGATTGGAGCAGCCCAGCCCATACATGTTGGCGGTCGGCCCACCGAGGTCGGTGATCGTGCCGGTGAACGCGATCGACGGCTCGGCCGCCATCCGTCGGACTTCCTCCAAGATCGACTCCTGGCTCCGCGACTGGATCACTCGCCCCTGGTGTGCAGCCAGGGAACAGAACGCACAGCCGCCAAAACAACCACGGACCACCTGGATCGAGTGGCGGACCGTTTCGAGTGCCGGGATGCGCCGGCTGGCATAGCTCGGGTGCGGCTGTCTCGTGAACGGCAGTCCGTAGACCTGGTCCATTTCGTCAGTCGACAGCGGCAGCGACGGTCGGTTGATCACGACCGCCTCGCGATCATAATGTTGGATCATCCGCCGTCCGCAGAAAGGGCTGGTCTCGAGATAGGCCAATCGTGTCATATCGGCAAACTGCCGCCGATCCGACGTGACCGCCTCGAAATCGGGGAGGGTGATGGTTGGCTCCGAGTCCGTTGCATCCTCAAATGCCGGTACTTCCGACGCGCCCAGTCGATAGGCGGTCCCTCGTACATCGCGGATCGTACGGACCGGCTCGCTGGCGTCGAGTCGCGAGACGATCTCCAGCAACGGTCGCTCTCCCATGCCGTAGACCAGCAGATCCGGCTTGGCATCCATGAGGATCGAGCGTCGGACCTTGTCGCTCCAGTAGTCGTAGTGAGCGATCCGCCGCAGCCCGGCCTCCACCCCACCGGCGACGATCGGTACGTCGCGGTACGCTTCCCGCGCCCGTTGGCAGTAGGCAAGTGTCGCTCGGTCGGGCCGGCAGCCGATCTTGCCGTCCGGGCTGAACGCGTCGCTGCTGCGGAGCTTCCGGTTGGCCGTGTAGCGGTTGACCATCGAGTCCATATTCCCGGCCGAGATGGCAAAGCAAAGCCGCGGTCGCCCGAACGTACGCCACGCATCGCACGAGTGCCAGTCAGGCTGCGCGAGAATCGCGACTCTCAGCCCGTGTGCTTCGAGCCACCGCCCGAGAATCGCGGCCGCAAAGCTCGGATGGTCCACATACGCATCCCCCGAGACAATCACCACGTCGACCGCCTCCCACCCGCGCGCATTAACCTCGTCGGCCGTTATCGGCAAGGGTCGTTTATCGCAGTGAGAGAGAGAAAATGAAAGCATGGGATCGGTTTTTCAAAAACGTCGAACAAGTTCGACCGCTAAACGTTAGAAGATCAAAACATCCCATCCAGTGTAACCCATTTACCGACCGTAAGCGACGGGGCTTACTTCTTTTTATTACGAAAAAGGGGCCAGTCTTTCGAGTCGGTGCGGGCCGATTGGAGGTGCTCACGGATTTTGGCGACCACATCGGGGTGCTGAGCGGCAACGTCGTGCTCCTCGCCTAGGTCGGTCCGAAGATCGTAGAGCCGGATCGGACCGGCCGGGTCCAAGCGGACGGCCTTCCAGTGCTCCATCCGAACGGCCTGTGCCACGGGCGTTTTTTTGCTGTTCTTGTGAAACTCCCAGTAGAGATATTCGTGACGCGGCTGCTTGTCTGGATGTCCGAGCAGCGTGGGGACGAGCGAGAGGCCGTCAACCTTTTTCGGCGTTTCGACACCAGCCAACTCGCAAGCGGTCGGCAAGAAGTCCCAAAACGCACAAGGCAGGTCGCTGACCGTGTCGGCCGGGATATGGTCGGGCCACCGGACAATCATCGGCATTCGGATCCCGCCGTCGTGCAGCGATCGTTTATACCCTCGCAGCTTGCCGGCACTCTTGAAGAACTTCGGATCGGCGCCCCCTTCCTTGTGCGGCCCGTTGTCGCTGGAGAAAAAGACGACCGTTTTTTCATCGATCCCCAGTTTTTTGAGCTCGTCGAGAATCCGCCCGACGTCGGCATCCATCCGCGTGATCATCGCCGCGTGTCCCTTTTGCGGGCCGGGCCAATCACGATCGGCATACGGCCCGAAGTCGGGTACTTCCATACCACGGTATTCGGGAATGTCCAGCTCCTTCGCACCGCGACATTTCACCTCGTTGTTGGCGTGCGGGATCGTCAGTGCCAGATACAAAAAGAACGGACGATTCTTATTCGTTTGGATAAACTGTAAGGCGTCTTTTACGAAAAGGTCGTGAGAGTATTCAACCCGTTTTGTGGCAATGCCGCCAGCAACGGGCTGCTTTCCGTCTTTGCCGCCGATGTTTTTCTCGACGACATTTTTGAGCGGCACCTTCTTGTCGTTCCGCCAAAGATAGGCCGGGTAGTAATTGTGTGCTTGTCCTTGGTTTTCGTATCCAAAGAAATAATCGAACCCCTGGCGGTTGGGCGTGCCGGTGGTCTGAGGTGGGCCAAGGCTCCACTTGCCGATAAGCCCGGTCTGGTAGCCGGCCGTTTTGAGCAGCTCGGCGACCGTGACGTCTTCCGGTCGTAAGGCGATATGTTTGTTGCCTCGAA
>JASFHG010000089.1:0-9525 GCA_050123355.1 Planctomycetia bacterium | reverse complement strand
GTCCGCTTGTTTCGGGAGATTGAGACGACCCTCGTCAATCTGCAGCTCCTTCAGGGAACCGGAAAACGCAAATGCCTTGACCTCGAACCGCTCGTCCAACTTGGCCATCGGCTCGGCTGCGCTGTCGAGCGCCTCCTTCATCGCAACGTATCGCGTCTCCTCGCCACCCGCCTCATCGGGAACGGTCATACTGCGAGAGACATCCGAGAGAATCATGAGCGTGGCCGCTTGCGGGACCTCTTCCATACGCACGATCGTCGGCCGAAGCATGACGAGCAACAGCAACAGGATCGCCACGACACGAAGGGTCGTAAGCACGCGCCGGCGTCGCGGCTCGATCGGCGGCCGCAAAATGAGCAGCACGAAAAGCGCAATCGTGATCACCGCCACCAAAACGTAGCTGTCGGCAATCGGGTTGAGGATCAAACGGCTCATAGTAAAGTGTGAAGTTTGAAGTTTGAAGTTCGAGGTTTGAAGTCAAAAAATTTCACACTTCAAACTTCACACTTCAAACTTTGTAAAATTTATTCCTTGTAAAATCGATTTGCCACAAAATGCTCGGCGGCCATGATCAGGGCGACGATGATAATCAGCATCGTGAAAAATTCGCGGCCGACGCGAGCGGTTTGGACGTCGCGATGGATTTCGAACTGATCACGAGCGATCGTGAAGGGTACGGGCTCTAAATGTTTCTTCAAGTACTCCGGCGTGACGCGAGCCAAGTCGGTCGACTGGCGGGTGAGATTCACGCTGAACCCGAGCGAGACGCCCGATCGCCCACCGGCTCCGAGACGATAGTTGCCCGGCTGCTCGGTCGTCGGTACACTCAAATAACTTTGACGTGGCACGATACCGATCGGAAGCCCCTTGCCGTCGGGGAGCGTGAGCAGGTAGGAGTTATATTTTTGGTTCCGGTCGATCGGGATGATCGCGGTCTGACCGGCGAGGTAATTCAGTTGGATATCGGTCGCCCCCACCAAGTAGAGCATCATGCGATGGGTCAGTATGAAAAACGGCCATGCTTCGGGCGTCGGGAGCAAGTTCCACGGCTCACGGTTCGTGACATCCGAGACCGGCGTGGTCATGGTCAAAACGCGGCCCGACCCGACGGTTCGCTCGAGGATCGCCGGTCGGCCATCGAGGTACGGCACAACGACGTTCGTCCCTTTGGCCGGCTTGCCCAACTGCCAGTACCGTTGGACCGTCGTGTCGGCCCAGGGGACCGTATCGCCAAACTCTTGGAACACTTGGAGCATCGGATGCCCATAGGTCCGCGGTGCAAGGTGTAGGTTGCCGCCCGGCGGTGCCTTGGCCTGTCGCACTAAAGTTCCGGGCAGAAGCTCTTGCGCGGCCGCTTTGTTGAAAGAGTCGATCGGTTGAGCGTTTCGACCGAGGAAGATCGCCAAGCCGTGGCCCGCCCGGACATACTCGGTCAGCCGCTGCCACGTCTCCGGGCCGAGCGGTGTCGGGTCGAGCAGGCAGACCGCGTCGTAGTTCTCGAGGTCGGTTTCCGGAAGTTTCTTCTCGATGATCGTCTTACAATCGAACCGGACCTGACCTTGCCGTCGGAAGCTCTCGGGCGAGAGGGTCTCGGTAAAAAATCGGGGATAGGTATGCGTCTTGCCCGGGTCGACAACGAGGATATGCCACGGCCGTTTCACGTCGACCGAAAAATAGAGCTGGTTGTCGATCTCCAACGCGTCTTGCCCGACGATCTTCAAGAAACCTTGGTTCACGCCGGGCTGCAGCGAACCGAGTGTGAAGTCGATCGTCACGGCATCGTTTTTCGAAACCTGCACAATCTTCTGACCGCGTCGGACCGGTTTTTTATCTTTGTCGAACAAATAAAGCTCGATCTCTCGCTCACCCCCGGTACCCACGCGGGCAAACGTGGCTTGGATCTGGACCGGTTCTTCGGTCGCGAGAACCTGATCACTCAGTCGGAGCGAGTCGAGCCGATAGTCGGCCGGATTCGTCACGCCCACGTCGATCAAGTAGAGGTTGATCCCCTCGGGGACCGCCTCGATCGCTTGTCGCAACTGTTTCAACGCTGTCTCGGACCAGGCCGATTTAGAGAGGTCGGTAAATACGTATACTTCTTTTCGAGCAAGTTTTCGGGCAAGATCGTCTCCGGCGAGAAGTTCGACCGCCTGCCCGATCCGATCGAGCAGCCCGGCTGAAGCAGCCGTGATCTCGAGCCGCTCGACACGCTGGTCGGCCGCGCTACGATCGACTTGGAACGCAACCGGGCCAGATCGGCTATCGACTACCGCAATCTGGCTTTCATGAGGAAACTGCTGCAAGAGCCACTCACCCAACTCGACCGCCTTTTCCAACCGCGTTTGGTTCGCCTGACGATAGTCCATCCGGATCGACGTATCGAAGACCAGAGCCGCGGCGACCGGCGATTCTTGCGACCCGAACCGACCCGAGAATTTCATGCTCGGCCGCGCCAGCGCAAACGCCAACAGCGCCAGCAACCCGATACGAAGGGCCAGCAACAAAAGATGGCGGAGTTGCAGCCGACGTTTCGAGGCCTTCTGACGACGCTGGACCAGTCGCAGCGCGGGGAACTCGATCCGCTTCGGCTTATGCCGCATTACGAAATGCAGCACGATGGGAATCGCCACCAGTGCGACTCCGGCCAATAGAAGCGGATTCATGAAAGTCATTGACTAATACTCAATTTTTAGTACGAACGTCCAATACGTTTTCTATTTTCATAACCGTTCGTTAGCCGCGTGGGTTCACCCCCGCGATTTAACCGTGCCATCACCAATGCCGGTAAAGCTTTACCAAGTAGCTCGTTCTCACGGAAACGTATTCCTAAACATGTATTTACCGTTAAAGCGCGGGGATAAACCCACGCGGTTAACGAACCGGTCTCGGTGCCGGTACGATGCTTGGACATGCAATAACGAACCGGGTTTGGTGTTGGTACGACATCTCGGCGCGCAATCCTAGCTGCGCACCTCTTATATGAGGATCGGCAAATGGGGACGCTGGGCATCTTTACCGTCACTAAACTGGGGGGAGACTGCGGGGGCCTGCTTCCGTGTATCCGAGTTATGACGGTCGTAATTGGCTACTTGTCCAAAATGTGCCACTCCGATTATACTGTAGGCGTCCTTTTTTATCCTCCAAATTGAAAACCGATTCCGGTCGATCGGCCGGGAAAATTAGCATACCCGGAAAGGTTTACCTACTGTGACAAAGAAGCAAGTCTCGCTGACTCCCCCACTTAAGTGGCATGGTGGGAAATCCTACCTGGCCAACTGGATCATCTCGCTCATGCCGAAGCACCTCCACTATGTCGAGCCATACGGCGGCGGGATGGCGGTCCTGTTGGCAAAAAATCCGTTCGATCCGGAGCTCCAATGGGGTGAGGTCTCGTACGAACGGGGCTGTAGCGAGGTGGTCAACGATCTGAACCGCGAGCTGATGAACTTCTGGAAAGTGTTGCAAGACGAGGCAACGTTCGAAAAGTTTCAACGGACCGTCGAAGTGACCCCGTTCGCTCAGCCGGAATGGGGCGACGCCCTGACCCGCATGATCCCGAAAGAGGAACTCGACGTCGAAGCGGCGGTCGCGTTTTTCGTCCGATGTCGCCAATCCCGGGCAGGCAACTTCAAATCATTCGCAACCCTCTCTCGCAACCGTACACGACGCACGATGAACGAACAGGCGTCCGCCTGGCTCAACTGTATCAACGGTCTACCCGATGTCCACGAGCGTCTGCGTCGAGTCGTCATCCTCTGCGACGACGCGCTGAAGGTGATCCGACAAGAAGACGGTGAAAAGACCCTGTTCTATCTCGACCCACCTTACCTCCATCAAACCCGTTCGACGACCGACGTCTATCAACACGAGATGGAGGAACACCATCACGAAGAACTCCTCGACGCGATCCTCGCCTGCTCAGGCCGCGTCATGCTCTCCGGCTACCCGAACGAGCTCTACGACCGAAAACTGTCCGACTGGAACCGCCACGATCGCGAGATCGATAACAAAGTCAGCGGCGCAAAAACCAAAGCGAAGATGACAGAATCTTTGTGGTGTAACTTTTGAGGAAGAGGACAGAAGCACCAGCATGTCCAAGTATCGCACCAACACAAAGCCCTGCGTGTCCCAATATCGTACGAACCGGTGATTGAAATAGAAAACGTATTGAACATTCAAGCCAACTACTGAAATTCAACAAAAAAGGGCCACCGCCGGAACCGAAGTTCCGACGGCAGCCCAAGGGGGGGGATCCTTTTATTTCGTTAGCGAGAACCATCTCGTTCGGTTCTCGATCATGGTTTAGCGGAGGCCCTGCGGTATGTAGCTGGTTCGCGGCATACCGATTCGCTCTTCTTCCTCTTCTTGGATGATGATACGCGGAGTGACCATCATCATGAGGCTTTGCGTTTCGCGACCGATACCGACGTTCTTGAACAGACGGTTGACGTACGGGATCTGGTTGAGCATCGGCACGCCGAACTCACTTCGACCCTCGCTGAGTCGCTTGATCCCGCCGAGCAGGACCGTACCGCCGTCCGGCACACTCACGGTCGTCGTGACCGAGACCGAGGAGAACGTCGGGAGCTGGACGGTCGTACCAAGGACCGTATCGCTCCGGATATCATTTTCTCGGGTATGGTCGTTCGGGACAACCGTGCTACCTTCCGTCGAGGTGTCACTGGTGGTTGTCCGTTCGCCGGTGAAGGTGAACGTATCGACATCACCGATCGTGCTGAAGAACGGCACGACGGTCAGTCGGACGAACCGTCGGTCGGCCGAAACCACCGCTTGGACGGTCAGGAACGTTCCCTCGGAGAGGATCACGATGACCGGCTGCTGGGCGGCGGCAAAGTCGCCGACGACCGGAACCACGCTCATGACGAACGGGCTTTGCGACTGGTCGGAGACGAACGCCTGCTGGCCGTTGAAGAGCGTTACCTTCGGGGCCTGGAGGACGTTGGTTCGTCGGTCACCGGTAGCCGCTTCGATGAAGAAGAAAGCTTCAATGTCGCTGAGGATCGCGAAGCCCATCGAGGCACCGGCCGTGGCATCGTAACCACCGAACGCCGGCGTGGCCAAGCCGAAGCTGTTTTGTCGGAACGGGATGTCCAAGTCTGCCGTAAAGACACCCGGCAACGACATACCGACGGTCACGCTTCGATCGAAGTCCTGGTCTCGCGTATCCCGTTGGGGCTCTTCGAGACCGCCATCATCATCGTCATCGTCATCATCACCAGTAGCACCACCGTCATCATCAAGCACTTTACCGAAGACTTGATAGGGACGATCGATATCGTCGTCGATGTCGAAGTCGAAGTCGACGCCGATTCGTTCAAAGAAGTTATCGTTGAGCGTGATGAATCGAACCTCGATCGTCACCTGGAGGTCCTGAAGACGTCGGAGTTGTTCGAGCAGGTTTTGAATTTTTTCGTGGACTTCCTGAGTCTGACGAATGACCAACACGTTGTTCGTCTCGAACTGGCTGATCGAACCGGCACCACCCACTTCACTCCACGTTTCGGGATCGACCGTAGCTTGAATCAATTCGATCAAGCCGTCGAAGTCCGCCTGGGAACCACCGCCAAGTCCGCCCGGGCCGAATCCCACCGGCACCGAATTGGCACCGCCGCCACCGAAGCCGGTAGCTCCACCGCCACCGATCGGAAGGTTCGGCATCTGTGCCAGGATTTCTTGGTTGATGACACCGTTGGCAGTCGTGTTATTGGCAGCCAAACCGGCCGGGATCGGAGGCCCGCCCGTGAATCCGCCGACGCCAAAGTTACATCGCTGCATTGCGATATTGTAGGCACCGCCCAAGCCCATGTTCGGGCCGGGAGCGAAGTTCGGGATCGGGATCACGAGGTCGGCCACGTGATACGGTCGGGTGACCAGGTCTTTGTCGTTATACGCATCGCTGGTGATCGTCAGCGAGTCGTTCTTGATCGTATAGCACAAGCGATATTGCTCGAGAATGATATTCAAGGCACTTCGCAACGAAATCTCGTCCCGCAGATTGATCGAGATTGGCGTGTCGGGCGAGATCGCTTCCTCGGTGAAAGCTCGCATGTCCAGGTAGAGGTTGACCTGAGCCAGATCGGCCAACTGGTGCAAGACCTTCTGGAGCGGTTCGTTATGGAAGCTCACCGAGACGGGCGTCTTGAGCCGCTGCTCGATTTCCAGCTCCTTCTCGCTACGGTCCATCATGCGTTGCCGCTTGGCCCACGCTTTTCGGGTCAGCGACAACTGATCCCAATCCTTGGGGAACTGGATCGGATTGTTATCGTCAAACGGAGTCGACGCGATTTCCGCATTATTCATCGCCTGTAGCCATCCTTCTTGCTTCTGGCGTTTTGTCTCTATGTTGAATCGATTTTGGTTATCAAACAGAACGTTACCTCGGAGGATCGCGGCAAAGGTCGAATCGGGATCCAACTCGATCGCTTCCTTGGCAACCGCTTCGGCCTCGATAAATTTCCGCTTCACACGAAGTTCATTATAGCGGTCGGTCAGTTCCTTCAGGCGAGCTTGCTTGTCGAGTTCATATTGCTGCTGTCGCTGGAGCTCGGCACGCACGGCGTCGTTCCGCTCATTCAGAGCGAGCCGTGACGAGTTGTCCTGGATATACTGCTTGAAGCCACTGATGCTTCGGTCAACCCTGCGAAGGATAGCGTTTCGCATCGACACTTCCAGTCCGGCCTCTTCGACACGCTTTCGCGACTGTTCGAGCAATTTGAGGCCCGTCTGGGGATCCGTTTCGCGAAGTTGCATCGCACGTTGGATCTGGTGGTTGACATCGGAATATACTTGCCGGGCAAGCACTTGCTGCTTCGCGACCGCCTCTTCGACGATAGACGACGGGACCGCTTCCGTCGCCATGCCGGCAGTCGAACCCGGCTGAGTTAGCAATTGAATTTTGTCCTGTACCCGTTGCGCGGTCATCGGATCGAGCTGGGAACGGAGTTGGGCCGCCTGGCGATAATACTCCAGGGCGGCAGCCGTGTTACCTGTTTTCAACGCCGCTTCACCACGCATGAACAGATCCATCGCCGGATTTCTGCCTGCCGCAGGGGCGGGCATCATGGCTTGAGTCTGTTGGATCGGATTCGGACGAGTCGGATCGGCCACGTAATTCGCCGGCTGTGCAATGTGTGCAACGCCCGGGGCCTGATGATGGACCGCCGGAGTAACCGGGTTGGTACCGGTCGCGGACGTTTGCATGACAGGCCCACCAAGGCTCTCGCGTGCCCGTTGGACTTCTCGCATGACCAAACCGGGGCGATCTTCGTTCGGCGCGAACGCCGTCGGAGGTACTTGCAACGCAACCGCATTTTGCGCGTACATCTCGGCCGCCTTCAAATCACCTGCCGAGAAGGCATCGCGAGCACGACGCGTCAGGCCCAATGCCTTTTCCTTGGCCTGGGCCAAGGTCATCCGCTGGTTGCCCGCGTTGAGCACCGGCTTTCCGGCACGAGCGGCCACGATTTGAGAGAGCAGCTTCGCCGGCGTCTTCTCGACCGGTCCGAAGTCCGCTCGCAACCCTTGAGCTTGAACGGTCAGACGTTCTGCCGTGTCAAAATCCTTCCATGCCAAAAGGGCCTCGGCCTGCTGCATCAGCACGCGGGCCAGCTTGCGGTGGTACGCTTGAGTATGTTTCTTGAGATTTTTGTCGTTGACCAGATCGGTGAAGAGACGGATGTCCGCTTCGACGCGGGCCGGGGTATCGTCGGAGGGACCATAATTGACCCGCTGGAGCTTGGCCTCGGCAACTCGTTCCATCGCTCGCTTCACGTCACCCATCGCCAAGGCGCGACGTGCTTGGAGCAACAACCCGTCACTGAGCGACCGACCCGGCGAGTTCCCTTGCAAGGCTCGGTTCGGCGTCGCGGCATTGACCGCCGGAAGCAGTCGGACCTGCGAACCCGCGTTCTGAGCCGGCATCGCCGCCAAGGCGGGATGGTTCAGGAACGGATCGGCCATCGCACTGGTCGCGGGCGAAGCGGTCTGCGACTGCTTCTGACGCAACTCCTTGCGTGCCTTCGCGGGCGTATAGGCCAAGATCTCAAGGGGATTATAGCGTACCTTGAGCGACTCGGCTTGTGTGATGAGTTGGTCCGCAACATTCAGACGTCCCTCGCCCATCGCTTGACGCGCTCGAGCCAGGAGATCATCTGCCTGCTGACGAGGGCTCATCTGTGGGGCCCCGCCGCCATAGCCCGACTGGCCAATAAATGCTGCTGTCATCCCGGCGTCAATAGCGAACCATCCGGGGTTCGCCATGGCGGGTGCTGCCATCAGGCAACACGCGATGAGCGCCAGGCCCAAATGAGTTAGTGCGGTCGTTTTCAACTCAATTCTCCTCATGCTTCAATACAGACTCACTTGAGTCCCGTCTAAGTGGCGATCGGTTCGAACCGTGTCGGACACGGTCAACCGTTTTTGCCGTTTGTTACAAATGCCTCTACAAAAGGTCGAAAATCGGACAAAAACATGAAAATCGTCGACCTTCAACCGTGGTGCATTCCGCTGCCGAAAGATCTTCTTCCGGAAGTGGAGCAGTTAAATACCTAGCCAGCGGAAACCGGTCAAGGTCACTTTTCCAAGAAATTCCCTTTCCAAGCTGATTTTTTTCCTTTTTTTCAAAAAACACCCGAACCCGACTTTGCCGACTTGCTCAATCTTCCCATTTTCGCAACAATGGAGACGCAATTCACAAGCGGCTCCGGCCAGCATGTCCAAACATCGTATCAGCACCTGCTACCGTTCGTTAGCCGCGTGGGTTCATCCCCGCGATTTGACCGCGCCAACACCAGCACCGGTGACATTTTCGCAATTGGCTCGTTTTTACGGAAACGTATCCCTGGAAATGAATTTACCGTTATATCGCGGGCATAAAGCCACGCGGCTAACATACGGTAATGAAAATGTAAAACGTATTGGACATTCATACTGAAAACTGAACACTGAAAACTTTTCATGAACTTAATACCAAAACCTACCGTACTGATCACCGGTGCCTCGACCGGCATCGGAGCCGCGTGTGCGATCGAGCTCGATCGACGCGGATGGCATGTCTTTGCCGGAGTTCGTCGTGAAGAAGACGCAAAAGCACTCCAAGACAAGGCGTCCGAACGACTTACTCCCGTCATGCTCGACGTGACCATCCCCGAGCAGATCACGCAAGCGATCCAAACCATCGAAACTACCGTCGGCGACCAAGGACTCAACGGCTTGGTCAACAACGCGGGCATCGCGATCGGCGGCCCTCTGGAAGCGGTCTCGGACGAGTTGCTGAGAAAACAGCTCGACGTGAACGTCTTCGGCGCGATCGCCGTCACCCGAACCGCCATGCCGCTGCTGCGTCGAGGCCAAGGGCGGATCGTCATGATGGGCTCGATCAGCGGCCGCATCGCCGTCCCGTTCCTCTCCCCGTACGCCATGTCGAAATTCGCCCTCGAAGCACTCAGCGACTCGCTACGCAACGAGGTCTACCGCTGGGGACTCCGTGTCTCTTTGGTCGAGCCG
>JASFHG010000088.1:0-9558 GCA_050123355.1 Planctomycetia bacterium | reverse complement strand
GCCCGAGTTCGAGTTCGACTGCATCATTCAAAGCGGGACCGCGATCCCCGGTCCCTCGGGCTACATCTTCGACGAATTCTCCGAACCGATTCCGATGCGGGGGAGCCCGGGGACCATCCTCTTCCTCGGTGCGAACCAGTACGGATCGACTCCGAGCTACGACATCTATACGATCGCCGACGGAACGGTGACGCCGCTGGACTATAGCGTTACGTGGTACGACGAGCATGGCGACCCCCACACCTATAGCATTTACGGTGGCCGTCGTCCTTCGTCGGACCATGGCGTTGTCGCGTTTGCCGCCGAGATTCAAAACAAGCCGATGCCGCAGATCTATCTGTCGCAGGGAGGCACCACCCAGCCGGCCTTCGAAAACGAGTCCAACATTTACCACGGCTTCTTCGATGTCTGGTATCGCAACGACATGATCGTTTTCAGGGCATACAGCGGTGCCAACGAGCAAACCCACGGGGTTTATGCCTATGACGTCAACTCTCAACTCTTGACCACGATCGCCGAAAACGGAACACCGCTCCCGGATGGCACCAACTCCGGCAAGGTAAGAGGCGTATGTTACAACGGTGACCGAATCGCCATCAAATCGAACAACTCCATTTACGCGACTGACGAAAACGGAAATTTGCAAACCATCGCCAATAACACGACGCCGATCCCGAACACCTCGCGTAACTTCTTCAATTTCGAGAACATCGCCCTCGACGACGATTACATTTACTTCATCGGCGACGACAATAACCAAGACTACAACACCGGCGGTATCTTCCGCGAGAAAGACGGCGTGATCGAGTGGCTCTACGAGTGGGATCACGTTTACGAAGAGACCCGAACCGTCGATGACCTCTATGGCCTGACCGTCTGCAACGGAAATCTCGCGTTCATCAAACGGTACGAAACCAAGACGATCTACGCCATCGTCGACGGCGTCCTCGCTCCGGTGATCCAAGCCGGCGACACGCTGGGCGGAAAAACGATCACGGACCTCGCCATGTCGAAAGAATCGATGGGCGACGGCGTCCTCGCCTTCTCCGCCACGTTCAGCGACGACACCCACGCGATCTACACCGCCTCGTTCGCAACCGTCCCCGAACCGAGCACCGTGGCCCTGACCCTCTCGGCCCTGCTCGCGATAGGGATGGTTGGCCTGCGAAGGAGGAGATAAGACGCGTATTTTTAGCCGTCGAGCTTGCTCGTCGTTTTGATTTCAAGAAACGTCGCACAAGTGCGATGGCTAACTTGGCGATCAATAAATCCACGACAAACCGGCTTGCGCGCTCGTGTTGCGGTAGACCGAGCTTTCGAGATACTCGGCCCGCGCGTAGCCGGTCAGGCGGCGGGTAATGTCCCAAAGGAGCGCGCCGTTTAAGATCGTATAGTTCTTGTCTTCCGAGTCCCAACGCTTGCGGGCACTGAAGCTGATCCACCACACGTCCGCGCCGTCGAACCGGTCGCCGTAACGGCTCCCGTCGCAGGCACCTCCCAAACCGGGCGCGACCAATCGGCAGGGGAGGGCATGACCATAGCCGGGCTGCGGCCCGCGGCCGAGCCAACGTTTATACTCCAGCCCGACATCCGCCTGCAAAAAGTCCTGCGGCGAAAAGTAAGGGTGCAGCATCCCGGTATACGGATCGGGCCCGGGCTGGAAGACCCACGACTGGGCAAAATTCCAGTAGTCCATATTCATGAGCAGGGACCACTGACGTGGTTCGTTAGTCAGTTTGATCCGATTGCGCAACTCGATCGCGTGACGGTTATTCTTGTCCGAATAGGCATCGTAGCGATAGTTGACCCCCAGCTCCCAAAACGAGACGGGCAGCCCTTGCAGCCCGACCAGCGCGCCGCCCCGATAGACATCTTGCCGCAGCGACTCGTGGTTTTCGAGGATGTTGTCCATGCTGCCGGCGACGGTCCAGATCCAATCGTTGTAGGTTCTCATCCGCAGCCCGGCCAGCCCGACCGGACGCGTGGAAACGAACCGATCGTACATCTCGACCCCACCGTCGACAAAAAAGTAAGGCGTCCCGCCCGGAGCGAGCCAGTGGAACCAGCCGCATGGAAGCCGCCGCTGGAACTGGACGTCGACCGCGTTGCCCGGCGTACCGGTATCGAGTGTCGGCGCCAAATTCAGCCGCCCGTAGGCCACCGCGAGAAACTCGTCCTCGTTCTCATAAATGTGTCGGACGCCGACCAACGCCCGGCCGCGATCGATCGAGGTCAGCCCGTCACGCCCTCGCTCCCGCTGGAATTGATAATCGGCAAACACCCGATCCTGAAGGTCCAGCCACTTCCCTTCGAGAGCGACCTTCGCGTCACGATGGTTCGGATCCAGCGACAGCAGGTGTTGATAACTGCCGATCGCGCAGCGGGTACTTCCCACCGCACCGTAAGCCTGACCCAGCTCGAAGCGGAAGTAAGAATCCGATGGTTCCAGGGCGATCAGTTTCCGATAACAGGCGGCCGCCGACGTCGGTCGCGGGACATGGTCCGCCTTCGCCGTCCGTTCGAGACACAACCGCCGCCGCTCTTCCTCCATGCCCGGCCAACAGCGAATGGCGCTGTCGTAATACTTCTGGCCATCGTGTGTCCCCAAAACGCTCGTCGCCACCCGTGCCTGCTCGCGCGCGATCAAGTAGTTCGTCGGCTGCTCGCATCGAAGGCGAGCATAAAGCGAGAGCGAGCCGTCGTAACATCGCCGTGTCGACTGCGACCGAGCCAGGCCGAGCAGCCACTTCTGATTATCGGGATCGACGCAGAGGAGTGCCTGATAGTGTTGCGAGGCGGTCGCCGCGCAGGAAACCGTGCCATACGACGCATACCACTCCGCCTGATGCGTTTTCAGAACCAAATTTTCAGAATCGATCCTCAAACCGGCATCGAGCACTCGCCTCGCAAGGTCGCGTCGCCCATCTCGCATCGCCAGCGAGTAAATCACCGCCGCCGAGTAGAGCGGACGCTTGGCCCCCGCCAACAAATCCCCCTCCGCCGGTTCACCGGTGAGTCGATACCGATAATAAACATACTCGGGCAACGTCTCGTGCTTGAGCTTGCCTGCCTTTTCGAGATATTGAACCGCCTCGGCCAACTGTCCTCGCTCGCCCAAGATCTCGCCGAGCAACAGCATGGCGTCCGCGTCGTTCGGATCTTGCTGCAAGACGGTCCGGCAGAGCGACTCGGCATCGCGCGACCGTTTTTGAATTGCCAGCGAGCGGGCCAGATGCAACGCGGCGGCCTGATCTCCCTGCTCGGCCCCCAGGTGCCAGTAACCACAGTCGGCTTTGACAAACTCGTGCTGGGCCCGATTCAAGTCGGCCATCGCCATCGCGGCGGTCCGGTCGCGGGAATTTTCGCGGAGGAGCTTTTCGAGAATCTCGTGCGATTGCCGATACTTGCCCGCGATGATCCCGGCCTCCGCTACCACCAACGACCACGACCGCCCACGCACCGGCTCCGGCACCCGCTCCAACAATGTCCACGCCTGTCGAAGTCGATTATAACGCAGTGCGATCCGCGCGTTCCCCAAAAGGGCAATCTGATTTTGAGGCTGGGTTTTTAGCACACGATCGAAGATCTTGCCCGCCTCGGTGTAATATTGGGCCGCATACAGATCCGACGCCAACTCGAGCAGCAGGCCGTGCTGCTTCGGATACCGCCGATCGAATTTCTCGGCCTCGGCAAACGCGGTCGACCAACGCCCGAGGAGCAACTCGTAGCGAATCCGCGCCGCCATCACGCGAGGGTCGTCAGGTCGGGTGCGCAACAACGTCTCCAGCGGCTCACGCGCCAAGTCAGCCCGCTTCATTTGCGTAAACAGCTCGACCGCATCGATCCGCATCCGATCCGTCGCGAGCGGCCGCCCTTGAATCCGCGTCCTAACAATCTGTCGCGCGGCGGCAAGGTCGCCGTCACGTGCCTCGATCTTCGCCAGCTCCAACGCAAAGTCGGTCCGATCGGGATGCGACTTGACAACCGGCTCCAAAAAGGCACGGGCACGCGGCAGGTCACCGGTCGTGAGCAAAATGTCCACCATCGCCCGGACCAGCTCCAGATCGTTGGGCCGTTTCTTCAGAAGGATCGCGTACTGACGCTGCGCTTGGCGAAGACGATGCATCTGGAAAAGGAGGCCGGCATACTCGAGACGCCCCTGGTCCTCTTCGGGGAAGTTTTTCAACAGCCGCTCGAACCGCTCGATCGCCGTTTGGGTCTTCCCCAGCCGAATCGCGTTTCGAGCCGCGCCGAGAAGGATCTCCGCTTCGAGATTTTTCGACGCCCCCGACGACTTCGGACGTGGCTCCTGCGCTACACCGACCGAGTAGCCCGTCGACCAGACCACCGCCACCAACAGCGCAGACCCCAAGACTGCTTTTCGATATCCGTTCGCGCATTTTCCAGAACTTGGAGGCATGCCAGAATCACCACTCAACCCATCGTACGATTCCCGGTTTTCGGCCACCAAGATTTATAACATTCAGCGCAGCAAAAAGCCCGAAAACTCGACACTCTCTGTGCAATTATCGGTAATCCCATAATGTTTCCGAAGCGAGGATCGAGAAACGGGTTAGAGAAGATACTTTTCGGGAAAATAAGGCACGAGATTAGCGACTGGGTAAAACAGGCAAGCCAGTCACGGCAAGAACAAGCCACCAAGAAACTATCCCACCCCTTGTTAGCCCGGCCGCCTGCGGCCGGTTTTGCGCGGAATACCCGTCGCAGGCGACGGGGCTAACATGTGTACATACAAACTTTTGAGACTTTCAATACCGGTCTTTCAACAGGATCGTATACTGCTCTTCCGCCGCTTCGTACTGGCCGAGGTTCGACAAGGTTCGGGCCAACTGGAAACGGAGCGGGCGAGACTCGGGGTCACGCTCGACACCAATCCGAAGCACCTCGACCGAATCGCGGTCCAGATCGAGACGCTCAAGGGCATAGGCCAACCGCTGCAATTCGGCCGACGTGAACGACCGGAATCGGTCCGCTTTATATTGATCGTAAATATCACCGAGTTTTTGTCGGGCCAGCGAAAGGATCGCGAGAGAAAGCGTATGCTCGCCGTCCTCACCGATATTCAAAGCGGCCACGGCGTCGATAAAACCCGCGTAGCCGCCCAACTGATTGCGACAAAACCGAGCGACACGATCGTCACTTGTGGCCACATCCTGCGCAAGACGGACGAATTTTGAGCTCGGCGTTTGGCCGTAACGACGAATTTTTGACTCCGTCGCTTAAACAGCGCGCGCCAGATCGCGTGGATATGAACATTGAACGCCGACATCATCGCCAGCTCGATCCGGAGCAGGTTACCGCATTTATTGGAAACGATTTTCACGGCGGCCCAGATGCTGACCAGGTAAAACACGACCACCGCGATATAGGCCAAGCTCAAATTGGCCACCGGCGCAACGGCCGTCAACAGCATCACGATCGGGACCAGGTACATGATCAAACGTGCAGGCCCATAGGTCCAGTTCAAGATCGAGGCGAGATAATTGATCCGCCCCGACAGCCGGAGCCCCTTCATCGTCAGGGGATTGTCGTACGCCATCACGCTCAGATTCCCCTCGCCCCACCGCAGACGCTGCTTGGCGGAGGTCTCGGAATCTTCAGGTGCGAGCCCGACCACCAATTCTTCGTTGACGGCAAACGACTTCCAACCGGCCGCATTGATCCGCATACCGGTATGCAAGTCCTCGGTGATCGTCTCGGTGGCAAACAGGTCTATATCCTCAAGCGCCTTGCGACGAAACATGGCGGCACTTCCGCAGAAGCATGCACACCCATACCGATTCTTGCCGAGCTGGACCGCCTCGAAGAAAATACGAACGTCCTCCCAATAAACCCGCGACTTCGCGCTCCAATGCCCCAAAAAATTGTCCAGGTTGTAAGTCGTATGCGGAGCCTGGACGAAACCGACCTCGGGGTCGTTGAAATAGCCGATCATCCGCATGATAAAGTGCATGTGCGGCACGTGGTCGGCGTCGAGGATGATGACAAAATCGCCGCGGGTTTGCCGCAGCGCGTTATTCACGTTTCCGGCTTTGGCATGCTTGCGATCTTCTCGCGCGATGTACTTTACCCCCAAACTTTCGGCCAATTCACGCACTTCCTCGCGATGACCGTCGTCAAGAACGTAGGTCGTGTGCGGATACTCCATCTCGACACACGCCCGCAACGTGTTGCGCAAGAGGTCAACCTCTTCGTTGAAAGTCGTAACAAACACGTCGACGGTCCGGTCCGTCTTGGCATCTTGGATCGGCGGCTCGACCAGTCGCCAGACCTGATAGAAATAGAGCGACAGGTGGAACAGCCCGTATGCTTCGGCAACGAGCAGGATCACCGAAAACACGGCCGCGAAAGGATGGACCAGGTTGAGCGTATAAAGAGCCCGAAAGACCAGATACAAAACGGCGGCCAACGACGCGATGACGATCGCCGCTTGACGGGACCACTGCCGAGAGGAAATCGAGCGACGGCCCAACTGCCACTGGCTTCGTCGGATCTCGCGAGCGACGCTCCCCAACTCGTCAAGGTCACTGGACTGGACAACCGGACGCTCTCTGTCTGAGGTTTTCCGCGAATTGGCAGATCCCTCGATTTCATGGAGCAGCTCATTCACCTCGTTGATGGTCGCATCGAAAGATGGCGATTCCACCGAGGGTAAATCGGGCTTTTCTTCCGTCGGGAGATTCGGTTTATTATTGACGTCCATCACTCACATGCCTCTTCAATACCTTCATTTGCGGCGCATGTTCCCACGTTTTTTTGTCAGGCTGGATCGAAAGCGGATAATTGCCCCACCACGGTCCGGCCGCCCAATAGCAGCCACCGACTCCGGCCTTGCTCGTTTCACGCAAAAAATCGTCCATGATCGCAAGCCATCGCGGATCGGAAGGGACGCCGAACTCGCCGATAAACCCCTGCACCCGATTACGAGCACACCAGTCGAGGAACGGCTTGACATATTCGAGCCCTCGCTTGGCCAGCAGGGGATCTTTCGCAAGACAAACATCGTAGTCGAGCCGATACTTACCGGAACCGTCATGGTCAAAATAAAGGTGCGCTTCGTAAACAATATTGGGCACCTCCGGATCGATCCACGCCGTCGGACCGTTCGCTTTCGGAAACCATCTCGCACTGGACCAGCGATCGCCCGGCACGAGGATCGTCGTCTCCGGATCCACGGCTCGGATCGCTCGCACCACCGCCTGTGAAATTTTGTGCCACGTCGGTCCCGTCTTGGGCATGTCGTGCGGCTCGTTCATGATCCCGTAGCCGACGACCGCCGAGTTGTTTTGAAATTCACGGGCAAGACGCCGCCAGAGATCGCAAAGATGTTCGACCGTAACTCGATCCGCCGCCGGGTCGCGTGGATCGCCGACGATTCGCTCTACCGTCTTGCCGTCTTTCCGTGTTCGGTAACGGGCATAGTTGTGCAAGTCCAAGATAACTTGTGCGTCCGCCTCCGCCGCGCGTCGCACGACCGCCTTCAACCGCTTCAGTTCGTTCGCATCGAGCGGTTTCCCCAACCGAGGCTGGATTCGTTCCCAGCGAAAGGGGATCCGAAACAGCCCCAGCCCGTTGGAAGCGAAATAATCCATCGTTGCTTGGCCTGGGTAGATGTAATCTTTTTGGTATTGGCCCGGCTTGCGGTTGAAAAAATCGCTTCGATGCACTCCGAACCCCCCTCCCGCCAGATTGACCCCCCAGCGAGAAAACGGATTCGGCGTATCCGCCTCGCATGGGCACGACATCCCCGAGGCTATCAGAAGCACGATCAAAACAATCAAGCCAAACCGCATTTTCATTACAGGACCTCCGCAACCGCAACCTGACTACCCCGCGAAATAGCGGGTTATTGCCAAATTAAATGCAAAAACAAAAGTAGCGCAGTTATCTATGCATGTATACTATACTTTCCGGGAGCCCCACGGGCCGGGCTACGAGAAAACACGAAGAAGAGGTGTCTCACGATGCGTCAAATACAAATATCTGTCATAGTCCTTACCCTACTGCTCGTTGGCCACGGCATGGCCGTCGCCGAGAACGAAAAACCGAAGCCGGTGCGGATCGGCGTGTACATCCGTACCGGGTTTGAACCGTGCCTGGATAACTGGGAACCGACCGCCGCGAGCCTCACCCAAGCGAACCCCGGCTACCAGTTCACGATCCTGCCGCTTGCCACTCGCGAGGACGTTTACGAACACCTTGAGCATAAACGAGTCGACTTCCTTATCGTCAACCCGGTTGTCTATCTGTGCACCGAACAGCGATTCGGGACCAGTGTGTTATGCGGCATGACCAACCGCGACACCGGTCCCACCTATACCGGCAGCCTGATCCGCAAGGCCGATCGCGATGACCTGGCCACGATAAAAAACCTTCGCTCGACCCGATTCTCGGCCGTCAAGCCGTGGTCCTTCTCGGGCTGGATCATGCAGTGGAACGTCCTGGACTCCCAAAAGATCAATCCGGTCAATGACCTGACCCAGGTCCAATTTGAAGGGACCCACCTCGACGTCATCCAATCGGTCCTCGACGGCGTGGCCGATACCGGCGCGGTTGGAACCGACATACTGAAACAACAAATCACCGCGGGCAAACTGGATCCCGATTCGCTTTTCGTCTTCGATCGCGAAGGAAAAGCGGTCCCGCTTACTTCCGACGTGCTCGCCACGACCGAAGCGTATCCCTCACTCGTGTTCGCCAAAGCGGCGACCGCCTCGGATGAACTGGCCCAAAGCGTCAGCCGGACCCTGCTGGAAACTTCCTCCGATCCGTCCTCCTCGACAAGCACTTCAGCTACATGGACGATCCCTCAAAATTACCAAAAAGTCCGCGACCGCCTCGACGATTTGATCGGCCCGAACTACGCCTTCGCGACCGAGATGATTCCCAAGCGGCACACCACGATGACCATCCCGATCGAGGTCATCGTTATCGTGGCCATCGCCCTGATCTTGGGAGTCATCCTGTTGATCGCATGGCAACGTGCCAGAAAACGCGAGGACTCGACCGAAGAGCGACTGCGGATTATCCGCTCGGAGCTACAAGAAGTTCGTGCGAGCAAGAACCTGATCGAAACGATCCTCACCCATGTCCAATGCGGGATGGATGTCGTCAACGAAGCAAACGAGATCATCTACGCAACGCCCGGCCTGGAGCATCGCTATGGTCCGTGGCACGGCAAGAAATGTCACGAGTATTATTGGGACTCCACGAACCCATGTGCACACTGCAAGAAGCGACTTGCCAGTGAGCATCGCCAATCCAAAGAACCCTATGCCGGAAGTTGCCACGTAACACTCCAGGAAGACCACCACCCGATCGGTGGTGGCCCTCCCTCAAAAGACGCAAAGCAGAAGCTACTCCAAGTTCCGTTCTATGACGAAAACGGGCAGTGGCTCTATGCCCGCGTCCACCTCCCTCCCGATATCGCCCAGGAAACAACCGATACGGAAATGGTACTCGTCCAATTGCAACAAGACTAGAACTGGTCTCACAATTCAAAAACGTTCCATTTTCATACAGCATCTTGTGGTCATC
>JASFHG010000087.1:0-9702 GCA_050123355.1 Planctomycetia bacterium | reverse complement strand
TCTTCCAATACCTCGAACTCCTCGTCCGAAACCGATACGCAATCGGATTCGCCCGAACTGAACGAGACCACTTCAACCGAGGGACCGATTCTGCTCGGCATGAACCCACCGTTATTGAATCAGCCCATCCAAAATTCGTCGAATCAGCAACCCAACAACGAGTGGAAATGGTCTACCGCGGTTAAGGAAGTCCAATCGGAAACCGCCAAAAATCCACGTCAAAACGACATGCCTACCATGTACGGTCCGGCGGAAAGCAACAACACGGCAACGGAAGAAGAGACCTATAACGAAAAAAACAACACGAACAACGATACCGCGGCGGAAGAAGATGGAACCGTGGCCGAAACTCAAGGATTGAGCATACCGGCCGGTACTCCCTCGTCGCAAGAGTTTGAGCAACGAAAACCGCTTTCCCCAGAAATGCAAAAACTTCGCGACGGTGTTCGTCAAACGATCTATGCCTACTCCAAGCCGA
Organism: Planctomycetia bacterium; assembly: GCA_050123355.1. Classification (GTDB taxonomy): domain Bacteria; phylum Planctomycetota; class Planctomycetia; order Pirellulales; family Thermoguttaceae; genus JASFHG01. The sequence continues at coordinate 9,224 of JASFHG010000087.1, read as the reverse complement.
TCCTCAACACGCAGGACAACACGGTAGCACAATTGCTCGACGTCTGCGAAGCGTTTGGCTGTGACGCAGAGGTACTGTACACCGATAAACAGCGTAAAATCAACGCTTTTGCGAATCTTTGCTATAATTATCCCTGTGCCGGCTATCGTCCATTGAAGGTCTCGCGAGGGCAAATTGTACCCAAGATCGGGTACGGTTTCCAAGAGAAGCCGGGCCAAATGCTCGCCGTGATGGCTTTGGCTCGCGTGCCGGAAGATTATCCGATCCAAGTCAATGAAGAGATCACCGGTACGGTCGCGGATCTGGTCGAACGAGAAAAGAAAACCTGCCGGTTGGGCGAGGATCTCTCGTTCAAGCTGATCGGAATTATGCGGTACACACCGAGCAATCAGTCGTGGACCAGTGAAAACGGTCAAACCTGGATCATCGACAAACTCGTATACAAAGTTCTGAAGCAACCGGCCAAGCTCGATACGGTCGCCGGAATCAATCGACTTATGGCCTTGAGCTATGCGGTCCAACGTCGAGCCGAACTTGACGAACCGATCAATGGCGCGTATGCCAAGGCGGCCAAATACATCACCGATTTCCAAGATTATGCGTTATCCATGATCAACGACGACGGTACATGGCACCCGCAATTCTTCAAAGCGAAGGGGGCCGGCCGCTCGAATCAAAGTCGCCTTCGCTCGACAGGCCATATCCTTCGTTGGTTGGTCTTTTCGCTTCCTGAAGAACGTCTACGGGATCCAAAAATCATTCGAGCGATTGCCCAAGTTCACCGCTCCCTCGGCGGAAACGCCCGCTACGGCCTCGCCTCGTCCAGTCCCCGAGCGATCGACTCGCGGCTCACGGCGGTCCACGCCTTGGTGATTTACAACGATCGATTTTTCAAACTATATGATACGGTCGAGGAAACCACCGCACCCGAAACCGCTCAACTTGAGGCTCCCAGTCTTAGATAAAAAGAACTATGGTATCCGTCGTTTAGCGGTCGAACTTGTTCGACGTGTTTGGTGTTAGCACGTTCGTTCAAAACGCGTCGAACAAGTTCGACCGCTAAACGGGGTACTGAAATCCTATCTTTTCCCCATGAAAACTACCCACAAAACGCTTGCATAGACAAAATACGTGTTTGGCGATAGAATACGAGCGTTACTGAAAATCCGTATTCTATGCTAAAAGCCCTATGCCTTCACCATCTCCGCAACGTCAGTCGGCCGATCAAGCCTATGCTTTTCGTACCATGCGGCTCCGAGCGATTCGCTCGCGATTGACCGCGATGCTGACGAAAAACCGGCTCCGACTCTTCATGGCGGTCGGCTTGACCATCATTCTCTGGGGCGGAATGTTCTGGATCTTTCTCGACGGGTTTCGGTTCATCAAGACGGCGATCCCGCATGATAATGATCTGGTCAATCGGATGGTGCAAAGTATGTTTTCGCTCTACTTTGCGGCCTTGATGGTGATGCTTATCTTTTCGGTGGCAATTTTGCTATACGGCTCGTTGTTCCGTGCCCGCGATTTGGTCTTTCTCATGACCTGGCCGGTCCGTACCGAAAGGGCCTTTTTACATAAATTCCAAGAGGCGATGTTCTTCAGCTCGTGGGCATTTCTGTTGCTCGGTTCGCCAATGGTCATTGCATTGGGGATCGTCAAAGGGACTCCGTTTTACTATTACCTCTTTATCATCCCGTTCTTGGTAACATTCACTTATATCCCGGCCGCGATCGGAGCGATCGTTTGCCTGATTATCGTCCGCTGGCTGCCGCGTGCAAAAAAATGGCTGCTCATTTCAACAGGTATTTTCTTTGCCGTGTTGGTCGCCTTTTTCCTCATCTCGTTCATCGCCGGCCCGAAAAATACGATGCTCACTCCCGGCTGGATCCAAGAAATCGTGGTCCGAGCCAAGCTATTCGAGCAAAAACTGCTGCCGAGCTGGTGGCTCAGTTCCGGGCTGTTGGTCACTTCGGACGGAAAATGGCGAGAAGGGATCCTCTACCTAGGCTTATTGTTCAGCAACGCCCTGATTCTGCGTCAGACGGCCATCTTCTTCGCAACACGGATCTATCGATCCGCCTATAATGTGCTCCACGGACAAGGAACCGGAAAGGGTCGCAAACGAGAAAAACCACTCTGGTGCGATCGACTTTTACTGAGTCTGAAACCTCTGCGACTTCACATGCGACTGCTCGTGGTCAAGGATTTCCGCATCTTCCGCCGCGACCCGATCCAATGGATCCAATTCCTGCTCTTCTTCGGGCTGCTCGCCGGCTATTTTATCAATATCCGCCGCCTGGGAAGCGGGTTTGAAAACCTCGCCTGGGTCAACTTGATCAGCTTTCTCAACCTCTCGATCATCGGTCTGATCCTTTCGACTTACACTTCCCGGTTCATCTTCCCGATGATCAGCATCGAAGCAAGCCGATTTTGGATCCTCGGCCAGACAGGCATCTCGCGAGATGATATCCTCCTCAGCAAACTGCTCTTCTCGATCGGTGGGACGCTGGCCCCTTGCATGGGCCTGGTCTGGCTTAGCGATTTTGTGCTCGGACTCCCCCTTTCAATTCACGTCTCGCACCAGATCTGTTGCATCACGCTCTGTTTCGGGCTGTCAGGGATCGCCGTGGGGATGGGTGCCCGCCTCCCAAGCCTCCACGAAGCCTCGCCGGCGAGAATCGCGGCCGGTTTTGGGGGAACGCTCAATCTAATCATCAGCGTCCTGTTCATCCTCATCGTAATCGTCGCCGCCGCACTGCCTTACCACATCTACCAACTGGCGCAACACCAAGCGATTTTGAACCTGTTCAAGAGCCATCCACGCATTCTCGATTGGATCGGAACTTGGTCCCTGCTCGGCGTCCTCTTTTGCGTTTTTCTCGGTTGGTTGGCCGTTTATTGCCCGATGCGTCTCGGGAAAAAGTCGCTACGAGAAATGGAGTTCTAGCATTCTACCCGGCCGGGAAAAGTTTCGGCGTGGGGATCTTTCGGCCGATGATGCGACAATAGCGTTCTTGGAGCTCCTTGAAGTTGTATCGCAAAAAGTGGTACAACTCCTCCGGCGGCTTCGTGCCGAGCCACTTGCGGGCAAGCTCGTAGGACTTCGCGTCATGCTCACCTGAGGCACTGTGAGCGAAGCACCGGCCCTCGTAGCGACGCAGGTCGCCATCAAACTGCGGACTGATATGCCAAAGTTCGTGAATTACCGTCGCGAGCTTGGCATCAAAGTCCAGCTCCAAAAACCGCGGCAGATAGAAATTGAGAATGTAGAACATCTCACGGCCCGAACTGTCGACCACCCTTTGGACTCCCATCTTACGACCATTGCGGACCGTATACCGCTCACCATTTTCGAAACGCATCGGCGTCAGCGACGCGTACATCCCCCAGGCAGTCTTTTTCCGGGCCTGGGAAAAGCTGATCGCCACCCGGGACATGTTGATATGACGGAGCTCGGGCACCCGGTCGGTCATGTCTTCGCAGAGCCGACGCATGTGGAGCGTGAAGTCAAACGGGGGGGTCGGAGAATAGTTGGGACGGAGCACGCGAGCCATCTTTATCCTCTGGTAATCTGGACAATATGGTCCTATTATGCCGACAACGAGAGAACCGAACAAGTGCGTTTTCCGCCAGGAAACCCCCGGTAGTAGGGAAAAAAAGCTATGATACAATAAGGTATCCTGGCGAGAATATCGAAGAAGTGAGAGGACAGAGAACCGTAAGAGGCTTCCAAACATAAAAAATGCATCTCCATGGAAGCAAAAACTCCTTGTTTCTGCAGTCGATATCTGAGATCCGATATTCCACGATTTACCTTTCGTTCCTTCTGCCGTAAAACTTACTCCCACAATTGGTAAAAGGTTTATCCACCCATGAAATACGCTGTGATTATCCCTGATGGCTGCTCCGATTGGCCACTGGACTTACTGGACGGTCGTACTCCGCTTGAAGCAGCCAATCTGCCGGCAATGGATGCAATCGTAACTGCCGGCCGCCTGGGAACTGCCTGCTATGTACCCGAGGGAATGCATCCCGGATCAGATGTCGCAAACTTAAGTCTGTTGGGCTACGACCCTCGCGAAAGTTACACCGGTCGGGCTCCGATCGAAGCGATCGCTCAAGGCATCTCCCTATCCCCCCACGATTGGGCCATACGTTGCAATCTTGTGACGATCGAAAATCAAATTATGAAAGATTCCACAGCCGGGCATGTCGCGTCTCAGGAAGCGGCCGAACTGCTCGCCTCGCTCCAGGAATATGTGGATCGTTTGGATTCGGGAAAAGAACGGTTCGAGTTTCATCCCGGCGTGAGTTATCGAAACCTGTTGATCTGTCGAGGGGATCAAGAAAAACTCCCCTTTTCCGAACATACCCGAACCGTTCCGCCCTATGAATTGTCTGACCGATCGGTGGCAGACGACTATCCTCGCGGGCCGGGCAGCGACCTCTTGGTCAAACTGATGGGCTACAGCGAGAAAGTTTTTGCCAATCACCCCACCAATAAAGCACGATTGGCCGAGAAAAAATTGCCCGCCACAACAACATGGCTTTGGGGAGGAGGCCACATGCCATCTCTCAGCCCGTTCGCTGAAAGGTTTGGCATTCAAGGGGCCATGATCACGGGTGTCGACCTATTACGAGGAATTTGTAGATTGCTCGGCTGGAAGCAGATTGACGTTCCGGGTGCAACCGGGTATATCGATACCGATTATGCCGGCAAAGGGGCGGCGGCCATCGCCGCCTTGGACGAAGTCGACCTGGTATGTGTCCATATCGAAGCACCCGACGAAGCAGGCCACGAAGGAGATGCGGTAACAAAAATCAAAGCACTCGAAGCGATTGACGAAAACATCATTGGTCCGATCCATGACGCACTTCGTTCGCATGGAGAATATCGCATTCTCGTAAGTCCCGATCATCCAACTCCGATTGAAACGAAAAAACATTATGCAGATCCCGTTCCCATGGCAATGGCCGGAATCGGCATCCAGCCGGACAAATTCAAGCAATTCGACGAACCGACCGCTTCCGCTTCCAACTGGAGTTTTCCGGTAGGCCATAAAGTAATGGAAACCTTTATCCAAAGACCGGATCAATCCATAACCAAAATGAACTCCGCAACTTCGGAAATATCAACCCCTGAAAGCCAAACCCTGAACACTCTTTGACATGTCTATCCTTGTACAAAAATTTGGCGGCACGAGCGTTGCCGACAGTAACAAGATTCTTACCGCTGCACGAAAAGCAATCCGTGCGCATCAAGAAGGGTATCAAGTCCTTGTCGTCGTCAGTGCGATGGGGAAAAATACCGATATGCTTGTCAATTTGGCCAAAGAGCTGCACGAACATCCGCCTGCTCGCGAAATGGACATGCTCCTCTCGACCGGTGAACAAGTGAGCGTGGCACTGATGGCAATGGCCATCGATTCGCTCGGTCATAAAGCGGTCAGCCTGACCGGAATTCAGATGGGAATCGTCACCGACAGTGCCCACACCAAAGCACGAATCCGCTCGATTTGCACAGATCGAATTCTCGAAGCATTCAACAGTGGCAACATCGTCATCGCAGCCGGATTTCAAGGGGTCGACGACGCGATGAATATCACGACCCTTGGCCGAGGCGGCAGTGATACGACGGCCGTTGCGCTGGCGGCGGCACTGGGAGCGGATATTTGCGAAATCAACACCGACGTCGATGGCGTCTATACCACCGACCCTCGGATCCTGCCGGAAGCACGTCGCGCCGGCAAGATCAGCTACGACGAAATGCTCGAACTGGCCAGCGCCGGAGCAGGCGTCATGCACAATCGGGCCATCGAGTTCGCCAAACGTTTCAACGTGCCCGTCCATGTTCGGAGCAGCTTCACGGATACCGACGGCACGATGATCACCAACTCGCCAGAGAGTCCGAGCCAACCGGTCTGTGGCGCGGCGGTCGTCAAAAACGAAGCCCAGGTCAGTATCGCTAACGTACCGGACCGACCGGGTGCCGCGTTGACGATCTTTTCCAAAGTGGCTGCACGAAATATCGCGATGGACATGATCGTGCAGAACATCGGTACCGACGGTTTGGCCAATATTTCGTTCACCGTCTTCCGCGAAGACCTGCCCGCTACCTTGACTGCGGTCGAACAGGCCATCGAAGAACTTGGATCCGGATTGCTCAGTTATGACGACAGCGTCTCGGTCGTCTCGATCGTCGGGCTGGGCATGGCCACCCAACCGGGTGTCGCCGATCGCATGTTCCGTGCTCTGGCCGATGCCAACGTCAACATCCAGATGATTACGACCAGCTTGATCAAAATCTCGGTACTGGTTTCGCGAAAGGAAGCAAACCGTGCAATCCAGGCTGTTCACGAGTCATTCTCGCTGGAAACCCTCCCCTCCGACGCAGGAGATATCGTTGATTTTCAGCCAAATCAAGACCAAACAACCGATGTCGACGCGGTCATGCGCATTCAGGGAATGGAAGGGCTGTTGATCGATGAAATCACGCTCGATAAAACCGCATCCCGGATCACGATCCATGACATCCCCGATACGCCCGGCTTGGCGGCCGAGATTTTCGAGAAAATTTCTGCCGACGGTGTAATCGTCGATATGATCGTTCAAAGCCATTCGGTGGAAAATCGAGCTGCTCTCAGCTTTACCGTTCCGACCGAGATGCTCGACCGGGCTATTGAAATTGTTACGCAAACAGCCGAAGCCCACGACTGGTCCATGCCGACAAGTTGCGCAGAAATCGCCAAACTTTCGGTCACCGGAATCGGGATGCGCAGCCACACTGAAGTCGCCGATCAAATGTTCAACACGTTAGCCGAACAGGGCATCAACGTCGACATGATCAGTACGAGCGAAGTCTGCGTCGACGTCGCGGTCGACATCACTCAAGGAGAACGCGGCCTCGAAGCCTTGCACAAGACCTTTGCAAACGTGATGGTGTAATGTAACACAACGGACCACCCCTCCGTGAGGGTATCTCCTGTTGTTTTTTGGCTTTTTATTGACAAACACCAACCGGTTGTGTATACTTCATGTGTACACAATAGAGGAGTGGTCTGATCATGCATACTGTTACATCTCGCGAAGCTCGAGCTATCTTAAGCGATCTACTAAACGAAGTAGAGCACGGTAGCATCATTTCCATTACACGCCGTGGCAAAGAAGTTGCTCGTCTGGTACCACCGGAAACCGTCCAAAACACAAGTTTCCCCGATCTAACCGAATTTCGCGATTCCATCCAAGTCAAGGGAAAACCAACAAGCCAGGTGGTAATGGAAGCTCGTGACGAGGAACGTTTTTAATGATGTACCTTGACACAAGTATATTGGCCGCAACGTATATACCGGAAACCAAGAGCGATAAAATCCAGACATTTCTTGCCGGTGCCGACAAAGTTGCGATCAGTTCTTTGGTAGAAGTTGAATTGCATTCGGCAATATCACGTCGCGTTCGCATGAAAGAACTTTCTCCCGAAGATGGTCGACAAGTTCTATCCTTGTTTCAACTTCACATCAAACAGGGAGTTTTTCAAATGCTTCCCATCATGCGTCGAGAATATGAACTTGCTCGCGATTGGCTCGGTAGCTTCCAAACTTCCTTACGCACTCTCGACGCCTTGCATCTCGCCGTGGCCTTCTCGAACCAATTACAATTTATAACCGCAGATTCCACACTCGAAAAATCCGCAAAAAAGATAGGCATTAAGACTCAATACTTTTAAAAAATGGAACGGATTTAAACCGATCCTACTCTTATTGTTCCTCCTTCTACTCCACCGCCCAGGCCTTCGCACGTTCCAGAGCTCGCTGCCAATGGACTTTGGTGGATTGCATCGCTGCAGCCGACTTTTCAGGGGTAAACTCCGCATCAACACTCCAGTTTCGAGCGATCTCCTCCTTACTATCCCAGTAGCCAACCGCAAGACCGGCCAAATAGGCTGCACCGAGCGAGGTGGTCTCCATACACCGTGGCCGAATTACACGAGATTGCAAGAGATCCGCCTGAAATTGCAGCATCGGTCGACTTCGCGCGGCACCACCGTCGGCACGTAGCTCGGTCAGCGTGATGCCGGAATCTTTTTCCATGCAGTCAATCAGGTCGGCCACCTGAAAAGCGATCGACTCGAGCGCCGCTCGACAAAGGTGGGCTCGGTTGGCACCGCGAGTCAAACCGAGGATCGCACCACGAGCATACGGATCCCAGTGCGGCGCACCGAGCCCTGCAAACGCGGGCACGAGGTACGTGTCGGCCGTATCGTGGACGGTCTCGGCCAACGTGTCGCACTCCGCGGCCGTTTCGATCAATCGCAACTCGTCACGCAACCACTGCACTACCGCACCGCCAATGAAAACCGACCCTTCCAAGGCATACTCGGTCACATCTCCGATCTTCCACGCGACGGTCGTCAAAAGATTATTCTGCGACGGAATTGCCTCCTTGCCCGTGTTCATCACCAAAAAGCAGCCGGTGCCATAGGTATTCTTTGCCATGCCCGGCTGGAAACAACATTGACCAAACAGGGCCGCATGTTGATCGCCCGCGATGCCGGCCAGCGGGATCCCGCCCGAAAAACGCATCTCGCCGATGTGTCCATAGACTTCACTCGACGAACGAACTTCCGGCAAGATACTGCGTGGAACGTTCAAGATCTCAAGCAATTCGTCGTCCCACTCGCCGGTATGGATGTTATACAGCAGCGTACGGCTTGCGTTGGTCACGTCGGTCACATGGACTTTGCCATCGGTAAATTTCCAAAGGAGCCAAGTATCAACCGTCCCGAAAAGAAGCTTTCCCTGCTCGGCCTTTTGACGAACCCCTTCGACCTGGTCGAGAATCCAAGCGATCTTCGTCCCGGCAAAATATGGATCGAGCCGCAGTCCGGTCTTCTGGCGGAAGATCGGCTCGACTCGCTGATCGATCAGCGTTTTACAGAAATCGGCCGTGCGCCGGTCCTGCCAGACAATCGCGTTATAGACCGGCTGGCCTGTCTCACGATCCCAAAGGAGCGTCGTTTCCCGCTGGTTGGTCAAACCGGCCGCCACGATGTCCTTCGGCGTCAGATCGGCACGACTGATCGCTTCGGTCGTGACACTATGCTGCGAGGACCAAATATCCAACGGATCGTGTTCCACCCAGCCGGGCCGAGGATAGTGCTGCTCGAATTCCTTCTGAGCAATACTGACCACTTGACCGCTATGATCGAAAACCACGGCCCGGGAACT
>JASFHG010000086.1:0-9755 GCA_050123355.1 Planctomycetia bacterium | reverse complement strand
TGGATTGGTTCCCACGGCGTAATTTTCCGTGGTGGCGCGATAGGTCTTGCCGTCGATTCCGAAATAAATTTGTACATAGTAGTCACCGCCATTGTCTTGGGAGATATTGACCAAATCGGCGATCCCGTCATTGTCGAAATCCCCAACAGCAACATCGGTCGGGTTCTCGAATGTGTATTTGGTTTCTTGGTCTTCGAAACTTTGTACACGATTACCGACAATACGAACGACCTTTCCTTGAATGGGGCCATCTAGTCTTTCTTCATTAATGGCGGCAAACGCTTCATCGATTTGAGTATAGGGGTGTTCCAAAGATCCATTCGCACCGACCGGATTGGCAAGTTTGTCAACAAAGACGGTATCTTCTGCCGCTTGGACGTCGAACCAGAAATTATAGACACCACCGGGGGTGCCATCCAGGTCGCCATCAAAGACCGTGCCGTCCTCGTCGGCCAAGTAGGAGGTCGCTTCGGACATGAAGCCCAAGCGTAGATCGTAAACTCCTTGGCTGGTTCCACCTTCGCCGCTATTGGGTACATTGGGATCAAATTCGGTGTTGCCGGTGCTACTGACGGCAATATAGTAGCTGCCCGCGGCCAAATCCAACTCAAGGTACGAGTCTTCACTATAGTAATCGTCGTTTCTTGCGATAATCTCATGATCCGAGTTATAGAGCGTAATGACGCTGTCCAGCAAGCTCGAATCTCCGAGACGCTCGGCAACGATTTCGGCGCTGAAGGTTCCGGGAACTTGGAGAGAGAACGAATAAACGTCGACGTCAATACTGTCGGGCCGGTGCATGTATTGCCCGTGGATAATGTCGGACAAGCCGGGATACATACTCTCGGCGCTGCCATAATAGTAGCCATTGTTGATGCTTCCACGCTGTCCCATGATCGTGTAACTGGGAAGATCATAGGCATGGGTAAGGCCGAGGAGGTGTCCGATTTCGTGCATGGCTGTATTGAACCATGAACCGTTGTATTCGTTATTTCCCCAATTCTCGTAGATGTCCATGATGGCCTTGCCGCCGCCGGCCAAACCGGCAACGCCACCCTGGCCAATGGGTATAGCACTGTCAATGGCCTTCATATTACCGGTTGCGATGATCAGGCCTCGCGGGTTGGTCGTCGAAGGATCTTCGACAAAATCAACCCCCAGATAGGCGCTATAGAGTTCGAAGATTTCGCGAGCACGGGCCTTCTGTTTTTCGCTGATATGGTTGTAGTACGGTTCCCCGGTTCCTTCATGTACACCAATGACGGACTTGAAGTTGTAATACACAACCTCTGTACCATAGTGCGAGTCGGGACTGCCAACATGCTCTTCTCCCCCCAGGTTGGAGGGCAGGTTTCGGTGGCCCGGATCGTCGTTTCCACCAGGATAAATGATGTCGTAGGGAAGTGCTTCGATTTCGGACGAGATGATGACACTTTGTGCGCCGCCGAGAATACTAAGATTCGGAACATTGGTTGCGTCCGCAAAGACGTCGGAAACCAATTCGGCAGTCATCGAAGTAGTTATAATCTCTTTGTATTCATTACCGATTCGCAACCGGAACACGCCAGTTCCATACATTTCCAGGTCTTGGGCAAATGTCAAGGTCGCCTTGTTGTTCTGTGGATCGTATACGACCGAAATCGGATAGACGGGCGGTATCGCTGTGGTCACTTCATCGTCCGGAGTGATGCTCAGACGATAAAATTCCTCGGTTTCGGCTAAAGTCGTGTCGAGGGTATCCGGGTTGAAGTAAACCTCGATGGTGTTGCGGCTTTGCGAAAGTTCGTTGTTCTCGACATTGCGAGTAATCGGCTGCGGGACGATGGCGGTAACTTGGGCACCGAGGTCCAAGTTGAACGTGATCGTCTGATTCATGCCACCATGGAATGGTGTTCCGTGAATGGTGGCCAAAGGGGTATCGCCTTTTCCGATTATAGTTAGTTCATACTTGTCGTCAGGCAAGGCATCGAGAAATCGGATCACGATTTCGTTCGGCCGATCGCCGATTGCGATGTAACCAAACTCCACGTTTTCGTCATTGAGGTTCAGGAAGATGTCGTCCCCGCCGGCGCGTTTCATGGAAATGGCGCCGATCGTGTCGGGATCGATCTTTTGTTCGTCATTGAAGACGAGCGTCAACTCGCGAGGCGCAACGTGTTGAATGCTTCCCTCGGTGATCGGGTCGCCGCTATTCGGGATTACGTCGATCAACTCCAGGCTGGCCGCGCTAACCGGATCAATGGGCACAACGTCGCCAGGACCGTAGATATTCAACTCGAAGGTATTCCAGTTTCCGACATCAATATCGATGACGTCGCGAACGATGATGGTCCATTCCCCTTCCGAGGACTCGCCCCAATGGTGACATGTCGTGAGGGTCCAAGTACCGTCGATTTCATCACTCAATTCGAGGGTTCCTTCCGCGAGCCGCGATTCCGTTCCGTCAGGCGATATCAGAATGATTTCGAGGTCGCCAACCCACGAATGGTCCATATCGAGAGTCAGTTCCACCCATTCGATGTTGCCGATGGTGTCATCCATCGTAAACGTCTGAATGACTTCTCCGAGACCCACTTCCGGAATCGGTTCGTTGACTTGGACCACTCCGCTCGACAATTGCTTTTCGGGATCGACATTGGTCCAACCGTAAGCCATGTTGACGGCTGCCGCGGCATCGATCGCACCGAAACCATAGTCGTTGCTGACATGGTAGCCTGCGCCGTTGATGTTCCAGCTCGGGTTGGTAGGATCCGTCTGGATAGCGGTTTCAGCCAGAATGTGCTGAACGTCGCGGTAGGTCAAGTTGGGATTGGCTTCTAACATCAAGCCGATGATGCCGGAAACCAATGGCGTCGCCGAAGAGGTTCCGCCAAAAGTGGAGGTGTAGTCGATGTCGGTGAGCGGGTCGCCGTCCCCCGTGCCCGTGGAGTTATAGCCATCTTCGCCAAGCAAGTCCGTGGTCGTGATTCCCGAATAGGAACTATTCGAATACGCGGAGATGAATAGCGAGCTACCCGGCGTCGAGTAGTAAGAATATTGACCGTTGTGATCCAAAGCGCCAACGGCGATCGTATATCGGCTTTTCGCATAGCCATCGTAGTTTGTGTTGGCGCCTACTTCTCGGTCGTTTCCGCCCGCAAAGACGATAATGTTACCCAACCCGCCACGTCCATACGTCACGGCGTTCTGGATGGATGCTTGAGTCAGCGGCCCAATCTCCGTCAGGTAAGGTCCCCAATAATAGTTAGGGCCCCAGCTGTTGTTGTAGATGTCGATCTCTTGGTTGTGATGCGAAAATACCGTCGATTCCAGATAGTCACTCCAACCCATACTGAAATCCAATCGCATACCGACCAGATCGGCGTCTGGTGCGGAACCGGTAATACCGATGTCGTTGTTACCCGTTCCCCCGGCAACACCGGCTACGGAAGTACCGTGAGGACTGTCGGTCGGCTCGGGCGAGGGGTCGGCGTCGCCTTGGCCAAAGTCCCAACTCAAATCAGCGCGATAGTTCGTGGCGAGATCAGGGTGGGTATACTGGAAGCACGAGTCGGCGATGCCGATGACCACGTTGGTCCCCAAGACGGAATCCCATGCGGAAACGACGTTCACGTCCATGCCGGGAGTACCGCCATTTTGGCCCGTGTTGTCCAAATGCCATTGATCCGTGAACAAGGGGTCGTTCGGTACGAACATTGTCGTGTATTGGCGATTGACCAACGGATAAAAATACTCGATTGATCCGTCACACTCGAGCGTATCGACGACGGTAGTCCAATCGAGCGTACTGTCGAATTCCCAAACGGCCGCATTGGGCAAAAACGTGGTTTCTGCCAGGTAGTCCGCATTGGCGGCCAGTGCGTGGAAAGGACTCGATTCGTCGGAATCGGAGAGACCGACGACCCATTGGGTAGCCGAGGCCAATTCCTCCGCCGAATAGCTGTCCAGATCCATGGCGTTTTCCAAGGAACGCGCCAAACTGGAGTTTACTTCCCACAATTCGGAGAGATTCGAAGGAGTGATACTAAGAAGTATTCGCTCCTCAAACTGCTCCATGCGGAGACCACGGTTGATCAGAGAGCCAAGGGTTGGATTTTTGCGATTGCTGGCCCGACGAACCGAATGGTCAGCGCGAACGCGTTTTTTTCCAATTCCTGAAAACCGACGAATGGCATTCCAGATTCTCATAGTGCCTGAAACTCCTGTGAGTGGTTAGGCAGCGACCCGCTTCTTTGCCCTAGCTGGTCGCAGATTTTCGGTTAGGTTTGTTTTATTGGCCGGAGCTCCCTCATGGAGCGATCCTTGCCGGTTTGGAAAAGAGTTAAAGTCGATTAAATACAGAAACTCTTTTGATTTCAACGATTTACCACAATAAACCGCGACCGTTCGCGCCATCCCCCCTTTTTCTGGTGGGGTTGTCACGGTCGGACCGGTTGGATTGGGGGTGGATAGTCAATCTCCACCTGGTTTTTCCATAAATCTTCAAAGGTCTCCACCTCTGCGGGGGGGTGTTTTGTGCCGCTACCATCGGATTGAGCGTTATAACCCAACCCGATGGTGCAGAACACAGCTTTCCCGTGTTTTTTTGGTTGTTAAGTGGTGGGACATTTTGGCGAGGTTGCCCTTGTTCGGTCCCACCGCGGTCTATTAGCTAATTAGTCAATATCCTCCCAAAGCCCAAGAGCCAGGAGATAGTCGATCGTGTCGACGTTTTCGTCAACATCCTTCTTGTCGCCACTGTTGGTCGAGTAGGCCGTTATCTGATCAAAACCGAGCAGGGTGTAGGTGTATTCCAACTCGTCATTGCTCATTTGTAACCAATTACCTTCGGCTTCAAGCAAGTCGGTCTTGTTGGTATCCAGGATGGTTGCCGTGTTGGCACCACCATTGATGGCCAAGATATCGATGTCCGAGAATCCGAAGGCTCGGTAATCTCGTTCGGCCGCAACCAGCCGGACCGAGGTATCGGTAACCATCAGGATATCATCATCCGAGGTATCATGGATGATTGCCGTATCATGACCACCTTGTCCATACCCCTTAATGGTGAGGAAGTCGTTGACTCGAACTTCAAAATCTTTTCCTTCGCTAATGAGTTTTGCGTATTCCTGGGTAACGATCAACGTATCGTTGCCCGAAGTACCATAGAAGGTTGCCGTATCGTTTCCACCTTCGGTTCGGAAGGCGTTGACCACTTCAAAGTAATCTGCACGGACATAGTAGGAATCGCTGGTGAACTTGGAGTAAATCGGGCTGGATTCGAACTCGTCGTCATCCACCGAGTCGTACATCTTGGCCGTATCGCGACCTTCGCCGGCATTGGCGGTGATGTAGCGGAAATTATTGGCGATCGAATAGAAGCCATTTCCGGTCATCTTCGCGTAGGCAGGCCCGGTCGTGAGCAGGTCGTCACCGTCCGAGTCGTACAGTTCGGCACTGTCTTCGCCGCTGGTCGAATATCCCTTGACGTATCGGAAGCCGTCGGCCACAACGTTGTATCCATTGCCGGTCATCGTGGCAGTGGTGGGCGTAACGGTAAAGGTATCGTTTCCGGTGCTGTCGTAGATCAGGACCGTATCCTGGCCGGCGGTCGAGCTGGTGATCACCGTTGTACAGTTCGTGATACTGAGCGTGACGCCATCACCGACCAGTTCGGCAAAGTTAGGCTCGATGGTCAAAGTGTCGTTGGCCGAGGTGTCCTGGATGGTGACCGTATTGTCACCGGTTCCGGCGTTGGCCGTCACCGACTCGACGTGGTTCGCCAGCACGGTATAGTAGCTGCTGATGAACGAACTTGAGCCGGAAGCCAAGGTGATGACATCGTCTTCACCCGAGCCGGTAAAGATCAGGGTATCGTTGCCGCCCAATCCGTCGAGCGTCAGTGTGCCGACGTTATCTCCAACCGAGCGGAAGGTGCCGTTGACTTTGATGACCCAAGTAGCTTCGGAAGGACCGCCGATGAATTCGATCGTATCGTTGCCCGAAGTACCCATGATCGTCACGTCTTGCGGTTCCGTCGCAGCAACGACTTCGATCGGCGGGTCGATCAGACGCGAGTAGATCGAGGTCGAATTTTCTTGCAGCCATGCGTTGGGATCTTCCCATGGATTCTCGACGTCATCGTCATCATTCGTTGTTGTGCCGCCGGTGTCGTCGTCATCATCCGGTTCTTCGTAAAGCCGACGGAGGTATATTCCCTCAATGAGGTTTTCTTCTTCGTCGTCATTATTATTGTCGTCGTCATCATCATCGTCGTCACTGCTGCCTATTGGAAGACCGTTGTTATCCACAAGTTCGTCCAGCAGTTCCATGACTTCGGGTTCGAGATCTTCTTCGTCGCCTTCCTCGATCCAGCCGGCCGTATCCGGTCGGTTCGGGCCGGTCCAGACGACGACGTAGTGTCCGCCGGCGTCCATCGAGACGGCCGGATTGATTTGGTCGCCTGCGACGTTGGCATTGACTTGGAATTCGCCAATGGGGCTGGTGCTGACACGCTCGTCGACGTAATTGGTTCCGTCGGAGTTGTACATCCGGGCATAGATTCCGTAGTTGCTGACCATGTCGTTATACGGATAATCTTGCTTATAGGATGCCCAGGTAATGACGAATCCCTTCCCGGTTGACATTGCCACATCCGGTTGGATTTGGTTGTAGACGGTTGTCTGATTCACCAGGAAGTTGCTTCCCAGGGCCGTGCCCGAGGAGTTGTACCGTCGAGCATAGATGTCCCAGACGTTGTTGCCGCTTTGGACATAACTTGCCCAGGTAACGACATAGTTGCCGAGCGTATCCATGGCGACGGCCGGCGTAATCTGGTCGTTGGCCGTGGCATTATTCACGTGGAATTCATTTCCGATGCCGGAACCATTTGCCTTGAAGCGTCGGGCATAGATACCCCATCCGCTACCGTTATACTCTTCACCCTTCCAGGTGACCACGAAGTTTCCTGCGGCATCGCACGCGACATCCGATTCGCGTTGTGCGCCATAGGTGTAGGTATTCACCACAAACTCGTCGCCCTTGGCCGCACCGGAAAGGCTGTATTGTCTGGCAACGATCGCATCTTGGTTGCCGTCTTGTTCGAAGCTGGTCCAGGTAACGATGATATCGCCCGTGGCACCGACCATGGCGACCGACGGATCGGTTTGGATTTCGTTTCGCTCTTGGTTGACGCGAACCTGGCCACCCATCTTGTAGCCGTCATAGTCGAAGCGTTGCATGAAGATGCCGTCTTCGTCTTCGCCATCGGGCGTGTAGTCACTGATCAGAGTGTTAACCCCGGACCAGACCACCACGAAGTTACCGGCGTCGTCAATGGCGACATCCATCGGAAGCGCCGGGCTGTCCGTTACCATCGGCAGCGTGTTGACTTGGGTCGCACTATCCACTTCACGGCCCCAGAAGTCGAACTGCTGGACCATGATTTTGGCTTCATAGTAGAACCACGGATCGTTGATGATGACCGGTTCGGTATCATCATCGTCGTCATCATCATTTGTAGTATCAGTGCCTTCACCATTCGGATCGTAGTAGGCGATCGGGACATACTCAACCCACGCAACAACGTAGTTACCCGAGGCGTTACGCGCGATTGCGGCGTTATCTTCTTGGCCGAACTCTTCGTTGTTCACCTGCTGGTCGACATCTCCCCATTCGGGATCGCCGGGCAGGGTGTTGTTGACACCGAACTGGAAGCCGAAGCCACCGGTCGGGCTGTTCAGCGGATAGAGCGGATCCGGTTCTTCCTCTTCCTCGTCATCGGTATGATCGTCGAGGTTGGCGAGTTCGCCGTAGTTCATGCCCGTTCCGTTGGGACGATAGCCGGTCTTGTCGAGGACGTTACCGTCCGCATCCCACATGTCGGTTCGAGCAATCAGGGTATACGTACCGTTTTCCAAGCTGGTCCCGGCGAAGAAGACTTCCGCAACCCACTTGTTGAGCGTCTCTTCCTTGTAGAAGTCGACATGGTCGATCGCACCGGAAACTTCTTCATATTTGCCGTTGATCAAGGCCCAGTTGCTTACGTTTTCCACGCTGTGGATACCGGGCGTGTTGTTCGTCTTCATCGACGTGTCCATTTCCTCACTGAAGATTACCAGCAAGGAGGTCGGGTTTCCGTAGATCTGATCGCCGTCGGCGATGAACAGATAGGAATCACCGGCTCCCACGTTCGGGTTTTCGCCCTTGTGGTAAAGTTCCGTAGCGAGCGGACCGGTCGGGTTGACGATCGAGTCGTATTGTCGCGTGAAGACACCGTGACGGTCGCCGACACCGGCACCCGCCCAGGCGACCACGACGTCGCCGTCACGGCTCATGGCGATAGCCGGGAATCGCTGATCGCCGGCCTCGGTGACGTTGACCCGTTGTTGGACCGTGGTAGGATCGCCATTCGGATTGAACCAGCGAACCCACACACCCGACTCGTCTTTATCCGCGAGGAGATCCGGGTTGCTCTGATCGAGCGGATCAGGTTGCGCGCCCGGACCACTCCAGGTGATGGCGAAGCCGCCGTTGGCGTCCATCGCGACTCCGGGATTGACCTGGTTGCCGACGAAGGCCAGTGCCGCTTCGCTTTCGGGCGACAGTTGGTCGTTGTCTTCGTCCGGCGGTTCGTATTCGAGCACGAGGTTCGCTTGTAGTTCTTCGTTTTCGAATTCGATGGTGAGTTCGGTTGCTTGCGGTGGCGGTTCATCCGTTTCGTCGTCATCGCCGGTATCCTCGGCTTCCTCTTCGTTAATGACAAAGGTCGAGTAGTAGATACCGTAGCTCAACGTATCGTCTTCGTCCACGTTGTCTTCGTCCAGATAGGCTTCGTAGACCAAGACGCCGCGACCATAGGAATCCATGGCGACTTGCGGGTTGCGAGCCGCACGACTCAGGTCGGCCGTGAGGTCGCCCGAAACGTCTTCGATCGTAATTGCCGTGGCATCGGAATCAGCGTCATTGTCGTCATCCGAAGTGAAATCGTCCTGGGTGAGATAGCTGAAATCGTCTTCCAGGGCCATCAGCACGCCGACAATTTCGGTGTCGACCGCGACGCCATTGGATTGGGCAATCACCTGATCCCAGAAGATGGTAATTCGGCCGTTGTCGTCCATGGCGACCGTCGGATTTACCTTGAACCCGGGTACCGAGCCGGTGGAGGCCGAACCGGGTGTGAACAGATCGTTGACATAGATCTCGTCGCTCATCGGCTCGCCGTCGTAGTCGAAGAACTGAACGTTGACCTTGTTGAAGTAGCTATAAGCCGAGCTGGCCGAGCCCCACACGATCGCATAGTTGCCATAGCTGTCCATCGCCACTTCGGCGTTGAACTGGTCATGGTGTCGTGTGCCGTTGACAAGGACTTCGAGGTCTTCGTCATCCAAGTTGCGACCGGTGAAGTTTTCAATGGCATCGAGTTCGTTGAACCCGGCCGGGTTGCGGAGCGGGTCGTCGTCGATGCGGTCGACGCGATCGTTGGCCACACGGCTTCCATCGGCGTTGAACCGTTGTGCATAGATATCGTAGGTGCCATCGGCTTGTTCCGATTCCCAAACGACGACAAAGTCGCCGGCTTCGTCCATCGCCACGGAGGCGTTTTTCTGGTCCCCGACGACGATATTATTGACGCGTGTTGGGGTACCCTTTTCCGTCCCGTCGGAGTTGTAAAGCTGGAAGTAAACGCCCTTGCCGTTGGGATCGTTCTCGTCGTCTTGCCCGGTGGAGGTCCAGACAACGACATAATCGCCGCTGCCGTCCACTGCCGTGCTGCG
>JASFHG010000085.1:0-9771 GCA_050123355.1 Planctomycetia bacterium | reverse complement strand
CTCGGCCAGCCAATCCTGGACCATCTCGGCAGTCGCCTTCGCTGACGGATCGAAGTTCGTCGGAAGCGTCTGATAACGGTGGCCGGTGCCGACGATATAGCTCACCCGATTCTCATGACCGTTGATCGCAAACTCGTTGCTCAACGCCAGCATTCGGCAGCGGGCACGGATCTCGGAAAGCTGCTGCTCATTGGTCGTCCCCATGCCGGACGTCCGCGAGCCTGCCGCCGTAGTGAGCGGGATCCACAGATCGCTGTCATCGTGAAACGGTTCGATCGGGTCTACAAACGACGAATAAAGCTCGTCAAACGCCTCGACCAACCGCGTTTCCCATTGCGATAAATTTTTCATGGTATTTCTCCTTTTGAATTTTTTGAAATATGGATGAATAAGATTTAAAAACTATCCACCGATCGGAAGCCGGTCGCCCAGGCCGTCGCTGTGAGACTGGTCGGTTAGGCGAGCGGCCAAGCGGATCGTCATCTCGAGGGCGTCCGGGCCGTCGTCATGATCGCCGACCGGGAACGTCCGAAGCTGGTCGACCAACAAACGCGTGGAGGGGGTCTCGCGAAAACGAAATCGGTGTGCATCAAGGTACGGGCCGAGACGTCGTATCCGAACTAACTTGTTGACCCGGTTATTGATCAGCCACGGAGTCGTCCCAAGAACGCCCTGGGCGGCAAGCTCCGCTTCGAACTGCCCGCCGAGCAAGTCCTGAAACTGGTTCGCCTCGATCCCGATCGCGTCCGGCTTGAAACGCCGATACCAGGCGACCCCATCGGCAACAATCTGCGTCGTCGGGCGTCGGGCCAAGTCCGCCTCGACATAAAACAGACCATCGCTCCCGATCCCGAGCATCACGATCGCCGAATAATCGCCACGCCGCGAGTCGCCTCCCTTGCTCGGATCGATCGCGATCGTCCGCACGGTCAAATTCTCAGGCCACGCCTCGAACCAGACATGCTCGTCGAAGTACGCGTCGGGCCACTCGCAAAGATTCGGATCGATCGGCGAATTTTGCTTCTCGCGTTCAAACGTCGCATGGCCGCCCTCCGCGCGAAGGCACATCAGTGCGTAGAGATCTTCCACCTCGGGCCACAAAACCCGCGACCCTTCGTCCATCTCGGCTTGATGCTGGAGATAAAACTCACGAGCCCGTTGGATATGGTTCGAAGCTGCCACATCGGTATAAATCGCCTCCCATTCCTCCCACAGCGAGCGGTTTTTCGGCCACTGAAGGATCGCCTGAAAAATCCGAGACACCCAGCCGGGCGTCGTACACAGCTCGACCGCCAGCGCGTCTCGATGCAAGGCCGTTGCCAGATTCACCACATTTGTCTCCCGCGTGCCCGCCTTCAAAAGGGTGCCATGAAACCAAGTCCGTGTGTTCTCGCGTTGGAGCGCCGAACAGATATGCCCGTCGTTTTGAAGGTCATCGCAAACAATCAGTGTCGGTCGCACGTTCCGATAGCGACGACCGCGAACCCGTTGACCGGTGCCGAACGCTTCGATCGCGACCCCGTTACGAAGCACGATCGAGCCGCTCCGCCATACTCGACCGCGCCCGACCGCGTCGGGATACCGCTCGGCCAGCTCTTTATTTTCGAGCAACTCGTTCTGCACATTATCGAGGTGAGCTCGTGCTTGGCCGTGCGTATCGGAGACGATCCAGATATACGCCTCTCGCCCCTCAACCGCCATGCGCAGGACATAGGCCAACGCACCAAGCGTCGATTTTGCCGCGCCTCGCGGGCCGAGCAGATTGAGTTTCGAGCCACGTTCATCGGCAAACCGATCAAGCCTTCGCGCCATCTCACGATGCATTAGGGACGGCTCCTTGGCAAAGTGGTCGGGCAGGTATCGTTGCCCCCAGTCGATCAGTCCCAAGCCGTTCACACCGCCGGAAGCGCTCAACTCACGTCGCCGTTGGCCGTGTCGTCGGGCGAGCCGCTCGCGAAACCCGCACAACAACGGGATGACGCGGTCCGGGTCGATTCCAAAATCATAATCGTCAAGATGCTTCATTTCTTATTGTCGGACTCGAACTGGGTCGTCAGTTTCTTCAAACCATAAAGCAGCCGTTTCCGTTGCGTCGCCGCGGGAATTTCTTGGACGATGATCTCGATAAACTGATCCAAAAGCTGTCGGATCTGGTCCATGGTAAAAGTGGTCGGGTCATGGAAGGCATAGTCATCGGGATTGCATCGTTCGAGGGCCCAGGCAGCCGCTCGCCAATACTGCGACTTTTTCGCGGCCTCCTTGATGTTTTGAATATATTCGATCTCGGATATTTGCTCCGCTCGCTCGATTTCCTGCCGGAAACTTTCGTCGCGCGACATGGTCGCCCGAATCAATGAAAACCGACAACCGACATAGCGAGCAGCCACACGGCGGGAGCACCCCAACGCAAGAATCGCACAAACTTTTTGCCGCTGAATTTTATCGAGCAAATCGCCATTCGTTTTATTTTCTTCCACATGAATTCCTTTTCGCTATTAAAAAAGAGGGCAGAGGACAGACGATAGAAGAACAGAAGCGTGTTCTACCCTGGCTTTATTTCTATGGTAGTTGTGCGATAGCACCTTCTGTCATCTATCATCTGTTCCCTGCCCTCTCTTTCCGATAAATTCAAAAGAAACCACCGCACGGCCGCTGGAGCCACGATAGTTTTTGATAAATTTCTGAGTTCCCTGCGAACCGGTTTTTTTCAAATTGACCGCCCGCCACAACGGCGAACGACGACAATGCGCGATCACGGCCGGATGGCTCGCGGTGATGTTCATCCGCAGCCCTTGGTCTTTGTAGAGCCAAGAAACCGCCTCGGCCACTCGCATCCCGATCCCGATCCCTTGATAGTCGGGCAAGGTGACAATCCGGCTGATACGTCGCCGCCCTTTGTGTCCGATCAAGTTTGCCACCACGCAATACGCAACCGGCACCCCGTTCCAATAGGCCGCGTAACATTGAGAAACAGCCGGAATCGAACCGCTCATATAGTGATAACGCTTAAACATTTCCCAACCGCTCCGTCGAGCGCGATAAATTTCGAGTTTGATTTCCGGTCGCCGAAGACAGCTCCGCGCGAATTGGCATTTTGCCATGTCAATGATCCAATCCGGTTCGAGCCACTCGGCCACATCGTAATGACACGTCACGGCCACGAACCGGCAGTCGATCCGGCCTGCCTTGATTCCCCGCGAGACGGCCGCCGAGCCGATCTTCGCCACGTTACGATCGACGACGCTGGTAAATTCGTCGAAAACGATCGTGCCCGGCTTCTGCGGTGAGAGTTCGGCCTGCGAGAGAGCTCTGGCCAAATCGCAACGAAACTGTTCGCCACCGGAGAGGACCTGATAAGGCTTGACCCAACTGGGAGGCGAGCTGAAACCGACTGCGGTAAACAGGCCGGTAATCTCCTTGATCGGACGGTCGCCCAAACAATCCACCACTGCTTGATCGTCAGGCCATGGTGGAAGCGTGTAAAGATCGTCACGAAACCGCTCACGGGCGATCGTACTCTTGCCGCTGCCCGAAGGGCCCACGATCAGACCGATCTGCCAATCGTCTCCCAGCTCGGGCATCTCGACACGAAAATGCTCACTGGCCCGTTCTTCTAGCGGCACATCAAACATCCCGGCCACCTGCTGCACCCGAAAGGAATTATGGACCGGACAACTTACGGTAGTTTCAATGGTAGACATGGAAAGCTTCGCTTTCGTTTTCAGTGTTCGGTGTTCAGTTGGGTGCTACCGAACCAGCGTGAAAACAACATGGAGCGGAAACTCCTCACTGAACACTGAACACCGAAAACTGAACACTATCTTCAAATCATTAACAAACGGCACGTATACCCTTCTGCTTCGAGTCGCTCGAAGAGCACGCGTTGCGACTCCTCGCTGTCACACTCGACAACCACTTGGAAGGACTCGGGGATGTCGATCTCTTCCGGCGGCTTGTCGGAGGTATCGAGAGACGGCGAACGTTTCTCGCTGAGCATCTCGTCGAGCAGTTTTTGGATCGCTTCGTTGGAGGTCTCGAACTGGTCGGTCAAGTCGGCCAAGATTTCGCGATTCGTCTCGGCCATCGCCGTGAGCGGATCGAAAACGGCCAGCAACTTTGCCGCTTCGGCGTCGTCCAGATCGACGATCAAGACGGGTACCTCCATCTCGGGCGTTGTTTCGGCACGGAGATGGCCATCGATCAGTTGCAGCGACCCGTCGGGCAGCTCCCGCGCTAACAGCGCGTCGGCATACCCAATCTCGGCCAAGATCCCACGGAGCGTATCTTTCTGCTCCGTAGGATGATCACGCCAGTTCTTCGGATGCGGGACTAGACTATCCGCCCGAACCCGCCGCAGTTCCTTGATTCGATCACGTATTTGCATAAAGCTTCGCTTTCTTAATAGAGGACAGAGAACAGAGGATAGATGATAGAGGGAACTTCCGCTCCAAGATTATTTTCACGCCGGTGCGGCAGCACCCTCTGTTCTCTGTCATCTGTCCTCTTTTTTCTACTCTTCCTCGCTCATGGTCCGTATCCACTCGTGAATTTGGCGGATTTCGACTGCTTGTGCTTGGAGACGGGCTTCGTGTTGTGAGTTGAGGGCCATCAACTGTTCGTACAAATTGGCAGCCCTTTTCAACTGGTCACAGAGAAACTTACACTCGGAGGCAAGCACCGCCAGCTTGGCGTGAACCATAAACATCCATGGGCCTACAGTCAGGACAAATGACGTAAGCACGCCGATGATGATGGCCCACTGCTCAAAACCCATAACGCTTCCTTTCGCTTACGATCCGCTCGTACTCGTCGACGCACTGCCTTCACGGTTCGGGCTGGCCAGGACTCCTTGCGGCTCTTCCGAAGGTCGGACGCCGTGCGGAATCGGAACCCGATTCTCGTCACCACCGAACGATTCGACCATATCGAACAGTTCCACCAACGATGAATAAAGCATCAACGATTCTCGCGGCGTGATGCGATAGGTCGCGTAACGGCTGTCGAGTCGCGTGGCTTCGACAATGTGTTGATCCAGTGCCGTGACAAACATCCGCGCGTCGACGTTGCGGAGATTGACCTTGCCCAACAGTGGAATGTTCGGATCGGAACCGTCCAGTTGGTACGGCAAATCAAATTCGCGTCCTGCCGGTCGGGCCACCTCTTCGCCCAAGGGGCTTTGCGACGACGAGACCTCGTCGGGCAGGCTGACGGTCAGGTCGCGTGCCTTTTCTTCGAGCGTTTTGATGTCGACCTGTTCGGGATTATGGGTGATCTTTCGTCGCAAATAATCGAGCCGAACCAGGTGCTCCTTGATAAAATCGTTCGTGGCCGTGTCCCAGCCGCTTTGGACACCGAACTCGCCATCCTGCAAGATCTGGCCGCGAAACAGCAGAGCGTGCCCTATGTACGTGTGAATGGATCGGTTGCGAAATCGGGTGATCGCGTCTTGAAAGGTGTCCGCTCCTAAGTTTGCCATGGTAAATTTCTCCTGTGAGAGGGTTTAGATGTTGATCATTAATTTTCAATCGGGTCTGCCGGTGCGGGCGACGAGCTGTGGATGCGGTTGAACCGATCGGCAACCCGACGTCGCAGTGCCCCGGCCCATTTGGCGAGCTGCGCGTCGCTGGAAACTTCTGCCTTGCGCAACTCTTCATCATATTCACGCCCCAAGGTCAAATCGCCGATCGGGCTGCGGCCCGAAAGAGCGTAAACCTGGGCGAGTTGTTTTCCGTAATCATCGTTGATCGTCGAAAGGATCGAGCTGCGCTTCGACTCGTCGGAGGTCGCCGACTCGCTTTTCTTGCCGGCAATTTTTTTTCGTATCCGACGGCGAACGATCCGGCTAAGAAGTTTAAGACCGATGATCAGTGCGATCGAAGGTGGTCCGGTCCAACCGAGGGCCGCCAAGACGGGCGTCAACCATGTCATGCTGCCGGCGGAACCTTCGAGCAATCCCAATTCTTGGATTTTCGACGAGACACGTTCAATCCGCTGCAGGCGATCGGAAATCGATTCGATCCGGCCGTGAAATTTGGAGACCCCGTCGTGAAGCTGCCCCAGCCGTTCGGCTAGACTTTTTCGCTCTTTGGACGCATCATCATCGTTGTCGGTCTGCTTGGGCGTCGAGGCGCTCCACGACGGGGCGACAGGCAACGCGGAAGGTTGTTCGGTCGACGGGGATGGATCGGGCGGTTGAAGCAGTGGTGCCAGGAAACGGCAGATCCGACCGCAGTAGGTTCCACCCACTGTCCGGCCATCCGAGCCCCAAAGGACGGCGACCAGTTCACCCATCTGATTTAGAATTGGGCCGCCCGAATCACCTTGCCGTGCCGCACCGGTCATCTCGAGCGTTTCGAACGACTTCGTTCCGCTTGCACGAACATACCCTCGCAAGGTTCCCCGGTTCACTTGAAACGTCCCGTTCGGTCCATAGCCACAACTGGAAAGCCGGTCCCCTTGTCGCGGAGCTTGGGCGGCGATCGGTGGTGGCCGAACCGTGGTCGGCGGGATCGTCAACGCGGCCAAATCCCACTTACGATCAATCGCCACCAATTTCGCACTGACGCTCTTGCCGCTGGAAAAACGGATCTGCACATTTCCCACACCTTCGGAAAATAAATGTGCACAAGTTAAAACGATAGACCGTTCTTTCTCATTTTTGATCACCGTTCCCGACCCTAGCGAACTACTTTGTGAACTGCGGTTGATCACTCGCACGACAGCCGGGGAAGGGGGCAGCGTCCGGAAACCGGGCGACGCTTCGAACGGAATCAAACATTGTCCATTAGGACAGGTCGAAAGAATCAACGTCGCAAGTAAGGCAGTCGGATGAAACATGGCTTTATTCTCAAAACCCTACAAGATTAAGGTAAAACGATAGCGGTAAAACGGGGATCGGGTCAGGTCGGCCGGTTCGGTGAGACGATCGGCCAAGTGGCAGACCGGGTCGACCCCGCCACCCAATCGTTCCGACATCGCGACCGCCTGGGAACAGAACGGCGGATGTTCGGAAAGGGTATCGTCGTTAGTCTGTGCTTGAACGAAGAGGCGGACGATCGGGAGGTGCAAAACAGCAGTACGCACCAAATTCCACCATCCATACTGGCAACCGGTCAATCGGCGCATAAATTGGACGGATCCGTCGCGGTCATATTCTTCCCAGCGTTGATTAGGGTTCACTTCGAAGACATCGATCCGGCCGGGGAACCGTTTCACTTGGCTGGAGAGGGAAACGGCCCGACCGCCGAGGAACTCTCGGATTTCGAGGCAGAAAAGGTCGCTATCCCACCAGGCGGCCTTGGCTGCGTGGGAGTGGAGACCCCGCCCGGCGACCGAGATCAAGCCGCGCCGTCGAAAGAGGAGCACGTCGCCATGCTCGATATGTTTTCTCGCCTTTTTATAAGGCACCCGCTTTTCGTTTCGTATGACCGCTGGCTTCACGTCATGCTCCTTCTTTACACAAGACAATCCAAATAATCTTCAAACGAACGTTCCGTGACCGCATCCCACTCATCCGGTTCTTCGTACACCAAATCACTCACAGGTTTTTCGTCCGTTTCTCCTTGCAAGATACGGCGTCGGCGAACTTCTTCGTAACGATCGCGATCCTCGCCTTCGAGTTCCAGATCCCAGGAACCTTTTTTCGTAATTTCGGGAAAAGGATCGTTGTTTTCTTTGAACGCATTTTTATCTGCGGCAATTTCCCGCCGAGTCTCGCAGAGGCGGCACGGCGTATGGACAAGGCCGCCACAAGTAGGGCATCGTTTGATCGGACCTTCCAGCTCCCACGGTTGAACTTTGGGGACCGGAACACGATTCGTTCGTTTTCCCGAGGCAATCGCGCTGACCGTTCCTCGGCTGACCTGGGTACGGCGGGCGATCTCCCGTTGGCTGTACTTTCCCGTATCCAAAAGACGTCGAACCTCCTCGACAAGATTTTGTGCGATCATGGCAACGCTCCTTGATCGTTGGTAATATAGGTGCATAAAAAAAGAGCCCACCGTTAGCACGACCCTTCGCCGAAACAAAGCAAAACTTTGTCGCGTCGAGAGACATACTAACAGTGGGCTCTATGTAATACCGATCGAATTCGATCAGCTTTCAGGTAGATACCCGATCAACTTGTGATTACTTTACCAGAAAGTGTGGCCCAATTTCAAGTAATTTTTGGCCATATTGAAAATTTTCCGGTTTTTTGTCGACTCCTGTGATATCTAAATACACTACTTACAAGGTCTTAAAACGATCGCATCGAGACCGGTATAAAAGCCGGGCGAAAATTCCGACTTACCAAGGACCTTGACCTTCAAAACGCGAGAACTCGGATCGTCGGTCAGTTTCACCTTGACCGGTGGCAAAGCGGTCGCGCCGATCGTATCGGTATACGTATCGAGCTTCGGAGCGATCGTCGTATTGCCAAGCGTCCACGAAACGATACCGAAATCCCAAGAGGTCGGGACCGCAAGACTCAGTTCGTAATTTCCGCTCGGGATGTCCTTCGGCAGACGAACCTCTGCGGAATCGCCGGTCTTCTTGAAACGGATTAACAACGCGGCACGATCCGAGGTAGGCGCGTTTCGCCAAGAGGAAACCCGTTGCGGAGTGGCACTCACATCATTGGATCCACGGAACGCCTTCTGAAGCTGTTCACCTTCGAGGACAATCGCGTCTTTCAGACCTTCGCCCGCCTTGAACGGTTTCTTCCAGTTACCGATCCAATAGACCGGATTTTGGCTACGACCATGGATCGACCAGACGTCAAATCCCCACGGGTTCATGACACCAGGCGCCCGGTAACGATACTTCTGTCCCCACGGGTCGCGAGGAATCTTGTCGCCTTCCCAATATTTACTTCCGGCCAGGTCGTCCAGCGACTTCGGATAGACGCCCTTGGCGCGTCGATAGGCATTGATCGCCCCTTCGAGCTTTTGAACCGTGCCGACGGCCGTCTGGATACGCTTGGTAAACAGAGCTTTTTCCTTTTTCAAATAATCTTGGATCCACGCGTAAGGATGCTCGATCGGGAGGAGACGCATGTTGAGGGCGTCCAGACCGATCGAATAGCCCTTGCCGAACTCACCCGTCTTGGGATGACGGGTTTGCGGGTTGGCACCCACGCATTCGAAGCGGAACGCATACTTGCCCGGCTCGAGATTATAAACACCGAGGGACGACTCGATCGTCGTACCATGCTCAAAGTTTTCCGGCCAGTCTTCGGCTCGCGAGACACGATAGTCAAACATATCAAAAGCCTTGTCGAGCACGATCGACTTTCCGTCCGGCTTGACCAGCGAGATTTTCCAAACGCCGTGCTCTTTGTACAGGTTCGGGATGATCGAGAGTGCATAGCGACCCTTCTTCTTGACCGTGACCGGCAACTCGAACCAAGCACCGACTTTGTCGTTTCGGATGTAGAAGAATCGTTTGAGGTTACAGGTCCGGTTGTAAAGCCGTCGAGGTTTCAGGCCGGGCGAAGTGCGAACTTGATTGAGCATGTGAGTCGGTTCGATCCAAATCTCGGGCAAAATTCGTTCTTTGTATGGCGGGATGTCCCAAAGTTTTTCGGCAATCCCCTTTTGATACCAAAACGCCACGGACGACCAATAGTCGGGCCGATATTTGAAATCGTAGCTGTGACGGACGCCCGTCGCAGGGTCGTAGGCCGCCATGAAGCTTCGGCGTTCGATCGTCATCTTGAGCGACTTTTTGAACGGAATCGGATCGTCAATATGCCAGCGATAGGCCGTGATCCGTCGTTCCTTCCCCTTCGGT
>JASFHG010000084.1:0-9832 GCA_050123355.1 Planctomycetia bacterium | reverse complement strand
TCGTGCGGAGCATCTGCTGGATGTCGGCACGGGTTTTGGCCCGTAGGGAACTGACCGTCGTTTTCGGCGGAGTCGTCGGCCCGGAAGACGGCCTGTTCGTACAGCCGGCCGTACCTAGCAGGATCAGGATCGAAATTATGAGGACGCCGAGGATGGCGATCAGTTGCATGATAGCTTACTCCTACGAGAAGTTTTCTTCCGGTTCGGTCCCAAGCAGTTCGCGGAGACGAGGAGCATTTCTGTCGAGGAGTTGATCGGCAAAAAAGTCGCGGAGCAACAGCAGGTCATTGTACTCGATGGGCGAGACGGAGTGCGTTTTCCCGTTCGGGTAAGCAATCACCAGCCCCAGCTCACGTTTTTCGGCATCCGGCCAACAGTGTCGACAAAAACTCGATTCCTCGAGCGAAAGCGTCCAGTCGGTCAGGTGTTGCAAGGCCGCCAGCTCTCGTCGACAGGCGGGCAACTCTTTTTTGAAAAATTCACCCAAGTGGATCGCAAGTAATACTTCTTCAGACGGCTCGTCCACATCGTCGGCGTCCTTGGTCGCATAGATCGTCCTCTCTCCGCATGCCGGGCAGTTATACCGACTCTGATCGATCGGCCCGAGGGCCTCGATATCTATGTCGTAGCACATCGCATTGATCGGATTCTCCTCAGGCTTCTCTTGCTTCTCGACCTTTTGAAGTTTTTCATTGAGTTCCTCCGGCGACATCGTCTTGACCGACTCGGCCGTCGTGTTCGGCGAAGACGGCGGCCCCGGCTTGCGTGAGCAGCCTGCCGTGCCGAGCAGGATCAAAAGCGATATCACAATGACACCGAGAATCGCGATGAGTTGCATGACATACTCCTTTGCCAGACCGAGATAGAGGATTTTCTTAGGATTTATTATTCTAACAATTCCTCAAAATACCCGAGTTGCCTCTGCGATGCAACCTTTGCTACAGAAACTGTCGCTGCCAAAATTTACCAAAGCCCGCAGACTACTTGTTCGGTGCCGGTTTTGTTTCGTTTTTTGTCTCTTTAGGGGGGGGCATCACGAGCAGTTCACGCAGCCGCTTTAGGTTTTGCCTGATGGGATACGTGCCGTCATTTTCCGTTGCGAAAGACAACTGACCCTTGAGGAAGTCACGAAGCAACAGCAGGTCACTATGATTGATCGACGAGACGGTGTACGTCTTGCCATCGTCATAGGTGACCTTGAGCTGCAGTTCCTGCTTCTTGGCCTTCGGTTGGCATTTTTTACAGAAGCTCGACTCGTCGAGCGTCAGCGCCAGTTTGGAATCCTTGTGGATCGCTTCCATCTCACGGCGACATGCCTTCAGATCCCATTGAAGGATTTTTATGGCAGGCCAATCGACCGAGAGGGTGCCGTCCTTGGAATCGGGATCCTTCTCGTTTTTCGTTGCGTAGAGCGTTTTCTCTCCGCAGACCGGACAGACGTACTCACCCCGATTCGGCGGCATAGCCACGTCGTAACACATCGCTCCCATCTTCGGTTTCGGTGCCTCGCTCGTTTCGATTTTCTTGAGCATCGACTCGATCTCGGCCCGGGACATCGATTTGACGGTCTCGGCCGTGGTGGTCTGGGGCGGCGGCGCGGTCGGCTTGGCGGGGACCGGCTTGCGAGTTTGACCGGCCGCTCCCATTAAAATCACCAAAGACAGTAGTAAAACGCCGAGGATTGCGAGCAGTTGCATGGAGGGGCCCTCCCTTTGGTGGGTTACCTGATTACGTATCGAAATGGTGCATAAATAGAAAAACGTGTCCTTATTAGGCGAAATTCATGCACCTTCTTCCGATTAGACGTTTAGAAGGGCCAAAAGTTCCATAATGTCGGCCGAATTTTTGGTGACTGAGACTCAATAAAGGTGCGTCCAGACGCACCCTACAATATCACCATCAAACGAATCGCCTAAAACGCCTGCCATCGACCACTTGTGAGAGGGGAAACATCTTGTCCCTCCCACCGGGTCCCTGCCGCTGGTGCGTTCAGCACCTATCAATACCTTCCATACTCGTGGTAGGCCTCGAAGAGGGCCTCGATGTTTTCGATCGGGGTGTCGGCTTGGATGTTGTGGGCCGAGCAGAAGATGAACCCGCCGTTGGGGCCGAGCGTCTCGAAACGGTTGCGGACCTCGTTGCGGATGTCTTCCGGCGTGCCGAACGGAAGCGTCTTTTGGATCGAAATCGAGCCGTGGAAGCAAAGTTGGTCGCCGTAAAGTTTCTTGACCTCGGCGTGGTCCATGTTGGTCACGTCGGGCTGGATCGGGTTGAGAATGTCGAGACCACACTCGATCAGCTCGGGGATCAGCGCCTTGATCGAGCCGCACGAATGATGGGCAACCTTCGCGCCGAACTCGTGGCCCAACTCGCAGTACTGCTTGAAGCCGGGTCGCAGGAACTTGCGCCACATCTCGGGCGACATGAACGGCCCTTTCTGCGTCCCGAAATCGTCGCCCAAGAACATGATGTCGATCCCGCCGTCCGCCACGGTCATGACGCGACGGAAATACTCGATATAGAACTCCGAGATCCGGCGGAACAGGTACTCGGCAATGTCGGGGTCGATCGCCAGGTCGTAAAAAATCTGGTCGATACCACGCAGATACATCGCCGGCTTGAGCTGGGCACAGCGGTTCATCCGGTCGCCCATGAACGCGATCACCTTGCCCGTCTTGCGAGCCTCGGCCACCTGCTCGGCGACGCAATCGTAGTCGAACCAGTCCGGGTCAGGCCACTTCGGGTAGTCGATCAGTTCCTGCACGCTGGTCGCTCCCCGCAACGGGAAGTCGAGCACCTCGCGATACGAGGCCTTCGTCCCGTCGGCCCCCTCGATCTCGACCAACACACGCGGCACGCCCCAGTGGTCCTCGATGCTGCCGTCGTCGTGCGTTGCCGGCTCCGGGCCGATGTACTTGGGGCCTTCGATGTACCGGAAATCGACGTCAAACTTCTGCAGCAACTGCTCCCGGTCGGTAAAGCCGTAGTGATTCATCAACTTCTCGTCGATCACCTTCGTCGTCCAGCAGTCGATCGGGATGCGGTCCGGTTCTTTGTGGTCCAGTGCCAGGAAAACGCGCTCACGTGAGTCCATAGTATCTCTTTCATTCATCAAGATTTGGCAGAAATATTCGAAACGCAGCCCCGATGCCACTATATTACCCCACCCAGAGAGTTAGATCAACAGGGGGCATTTTTTGCCTGTTTTTAGCCGCCGAGCTTGTTCGGCGCTGTTAGCCGACGGGCCTGCCCGTCGTTTGGGGTAAACGATAAAGATCCCATCTCTCCGATTTGTCCTCCGCCCCAAAACGCCGAACAAGCTCGGCGGCTAAGCGATGGGCAGGCCCATCGGCTAAAATGCGCATATATTGCGCACAAAAAACCGGGCCATGTCGCTCGCGACATGGCCCGGTTTGGGTTTACGGCGTAATGAAATTACGGCTTAGTCTTCGTCTTGCCACTTGATACCGGCCAGGCCGCTGTAGAACGTGAAGCGGTCGGCGATATCTTGTTGGGCCAGCTTGGCGAGACGCTCAGCCTCTTCCGGCTTCGTTCGCGTGAGCTGCGTGAAGCGGGCCTGCTTGGAGATGAAGTCCTTGTAATCGCCCTTCGGCTCCTTGCTGTCCAGGTGGAACGGCTCCGCACCGTCGCGAGGATCGTAGTGGTACAGGGGCCAGAAGCCGGTCGCAACCGCTTCCTTCTGGATCTCGAAGCCCTTCACCATTTCGATACCGTGAGCGATACAGTGGGCATACGCGATGACGATCGACGGGCCGCGATACGACTCGGCCGCGAGGATCGTTTTGACCGCGTGGACCGGGTTGGCACCGAGCGAGATCTGGCCGACAAATACGTTGCCGTAGGCCATCGCCATCAGGCCAAGGTCCTTCTTGCGAGCCGGACGTCCACTGGCCGCGAACTTGGCCACCGCACCACGCGGGGTCGCCTTCGAGGCTTGTCCGCCCGTGTTCGAGTAGACCTCGGTGTCCATGACCAACAAGTTGATGTCACGGCCGGAAGCCAGCGTGTGATCCAGACCACCGTAGCCGATGTCGTAGGCCCAACCGTCGCCACCGAACGACCAGACACTGCGTCGGATCAGGTAATCCGCCACGGCGATCAGGTTCTTCGCATCGGGGTCGCTCGACTTGGCTAGCTTCGACTTGACCTCGGCGACCATCTTGCGCTGCTCGGCAACTTCCGCTTCGTCGAGGCCCTGGTTTTCGATCAGGCCGTTGACCAGCCCGTCGCCCAGCTCGCCCGAAAGCTTCTTGAGCAAGAGGATCGCGTATTCCTTGGCCTGGTCGATTGCCAGACGGAAACCGAGACCGAATTCGGCCGCGTCTTCGAACAACGAGTTGTTCCACGCGGGGCCTTTGCCGTCGGCGTTGACCGCGTACGGCGTGGTCGGCAGGTTACCGCCGTAGATCGACGAGCAACCGGTCGCGTTCGCGACGACCATACGATCGCCGAAGAACTGCGTGACCAGCTTGACGTACGGCGTTTCGCCACAGCCGGCACAGGCACCGGAGAACTCGAACAGCGGCAGCAAGAGCTGCGAGCCTTTGAGCGTCTCCTTCTTGACGTTCGCCCGATCCATGTCGGGAAGGCTCATGAAGAACTCGAAGTTGGCACGTTCGGTTTCGAGGTGATCGTGCTTCGAGCACATATTGATCGCCTTGTGCCCTTCTTCCGTCTTGCTCTTCGCAGGACAGGTGTTCACGCACAGTCCGCAACCGACACAATCGTCCGGCGCGACCTGGATGCGGGTCTTCATCTCGGGATACTCCTTACCCTTCCAGTCCATGACCGTAAAGGTTTCGGGAGCACCCTTGAGCTGATCGGCATCGATCGCCTTCATGCGGATCGCCGCATGCGGGCAGGCCAGCGAGCAGAGACCGCACTGGATACAGAGCGAGCTGTCCCAGATCGGAATGTCCTGGGCGATGCCTCGCTTTTCGTACTGCGTCGTCGCGGTTGGGAACGTTCCGTCGGCCGGCATCGCCGAGACGGGCAGCTCGTCGCCACAGTTGGCGATGATCTTGCCGAGCACGTTCTTGACGAATTCGGGCGGGTTGCCCTGGGCACCGGCGTGTCGCGTCTCTTTCGACGTGACCGAAGCGGGTACTTCCAGTTCGTACAGAGCGTCGATCGCCCCGTCGACTGCCGCGAAGTTCCGCTTGACAATCTTTTCGCCACCCTTGGCACCGTAGGTCTTTTCGATCGCCGTCTTGATCGAGGCAATCGCTTCGTCCTCGGGCAAGGTGCCGGCCAGCTTGAAGAAACAGGTCTGCATGACCGTGTTGATGCGGACGCCCATCTCGGCCTTGCGGGCCACTTCGTAAGCGTCGATCGCATAGACCTTCATCTTCTTGTCGATGATGTCCTGCTGCATCTCCTTCGGCATGCTGTCCCAAACTTGGTCCTTCGGAAGCGGCGAGTTCAACAGCAGCGTCGCGCCGGGTGCGGCGATCTTCAGCATGTCGAGCTTCTCGACGAACACCTCCTGGTGACAGGCAACAAAGTTCGCCTTGCTGACCAGGTACGACCCCTTCAGCGGGCGGGGGCTGAATCGCAGGTGCGATACGGTCACCGAACCGGCTTTCTTCGAGTCGTACACGAAGTAACCCTGGGCGTAGAGGTCGGTGTGCTCACCGATGATCTTCACCGAGTTCTTGTTCGCGCCGACCGTGCCGTCGCTACCGAGACCGAAGAAGACCGCGCGGGTGATGTCGTCCGACTCGGTCGACCACTCGGGATCGTAGTCGATGCTCAAGTTCGTCACGTCGTCGTTGATACCGACGGTGAACTTCGGCTTCGCGTTGCCCTTGGCCAACTCGTCGAAGACGCCCTTGGCCATCGCCGGGGTGAATTCCTTCGACGACAGACCATATCGACCGCTCGTGACAACCGGCATGGTGCCTTTCCACGCTTGCGTCAGCGCGGCGACCACGTCGAGATAAAGCGGTTCGCCCGTCGAGCCGGGCTCTTTCGTCCGGTCGAGTACGGCGATCTTCTTGACCGTCTTCGGCAAGGCGTTGATGAACGACTCGACACAGAACGGACGATAAAGCCGGACCTTGACCAGACCGACCTTCTGACCTTCGGAGACCAGACGATCGACCGCCTCTTCGACGACGCCCTGGCCGGAAGTCATTACGACGACCACCAACTCGGCATCGTCCGCACCGACGTAATCGAACAGGTTGTACTTACGTCCGAACAGCTCGCCGAAGCGGTCCATCGCCTTCTGGACGATCGCCGGAGCCGCGTCGTAATACTTGTTCGGCGCTTCACGAGCTTGGAAGAAGACGTCCGGGTTCTGCGAGGTGCCGCGGAGTTTCGGAGCGTCAGGGTTCATGGCCCGATCACGGTGAGCCTGGATCAGTGACATGTCGATCATTTTTGCAGCGTCTTCGTCGACGAGCTGCTCGATCTTGCTCACTTCGTGCGAGGTTCGGAAACCGTCGAAGAAGTGGACGATCGGAATACGGCTCTCGAACGTGGCCGCGTAGGCGACCAGCGCGAGGTCGTGCGTCTCTTGCACCGAACCGCAGGCCAACAGGCCCCAGCCGGTCGTACGGCAGGCCATCACGTCGCTGTGATCGCCGAAAATCGACAACGCGTGCGTCGCGACCGATCGGGCCGAGACGTGGAAGACCGTCGAGGTCAATTCACCGGCCACCTTGAACATGGTCGGGATCATCAACAACAGACCCTGCGACGCGGTGAACGTCGAGGTGACCGCACCGCCCTGCAACGAGCCGTGGACGGCCGCTGCGGCGCCCGCTTCGCTCTGCATTTCGACGACGTCGGGCACGGTGCCATAAATGTTCTTTTTGCCTGCGGCGGCCCATTGATCCGTGAACTCACCCATGTCGGACGACGGGGTGATCGGATAAATCGCACATACTTCGTTGCAAAGATGGGCGATCATGGACGTCGCTTCATTGCCGGTAGTAGTGACGAAGCGTTTTTCTGACACGGTTCCTCTCCTCAATTGTAAGGACTGAAAAATATTAAATCGTTTGTACACCGGACGCGATTTTGGATAAAATCAACAGGAAAAACCGCATGCTGCTTCATCTTCAGGTGACCAACACAGCCGGCGCCAAACAATACGATATTATGCCACTTTCGACCCAAACTCTTGACGTTGCGTCGAAAACAGTAGGAAAGCCCGGGACGAATGTAGGAATGATCCGAATCGTCCGCAGGCAAATACCAACGGGTAACCCCGTCGGGGGAAGCTCTCAAAGAGGGGTTTTGGGTAAGCGTCGTTTGCACTTTGGTGCGGCAGCACCTACCAAAACATTTGGTAAGCCAACTATATCGGCTATCGAGAGAACTTAAGACAGGCCAGAGTACCCCAATTCCGAAAACTCGACAAGGGGGGCCGCAGAAGAGGGGGAAACCGAGTTTTCCTCGATTCACGATCTCCCCCAGCTTGAAAATAACAGCCTTTTTGGCGATAAATTGTCGCTATGATTTACTTGACCGGAGATCCGTAGGTGCGTCGAGACGCACCTTTGGGAAAAATGGTTTTTTAAGGAGGTGCGTCTCGACGCACCCTACAGTGTCACCTTCAAAAGAATCGCCACAAACGTCTGCCATCGACCGTAAGTGGGCGGAAAGACATCTTGCCCTCCCGCCAGCGCCCAACGGAAGCGGATTGTTCCCCTGGTGCGTTCAGCGCCAACCAAAAAACATTAGCCGATCAGGGCTTCGAGTACTTTCACCAAGATACCCATCAGAGCACCACCGGCGATCAGACCGGCACAAATGGCTTCGGTGTTTTTCACAAGAACCCGATTTATCCACGATTCGGGCTTCTTCCAAATCACTCCCAAGAGCCAGAAGAACAGAGCACCGGAGAACATGGTCAAGCAATCGCAAAACGGGAGGACCATCGCAAGGCCCACACCGACGCCGGAGAGCCAGAACTTCCCTTTGGTAAGGAGCTTGAGGATTTCGCATCCCAGCCCGACGGCGATTCCGACCCCGACGCCCCAGACGGCCGAAGTCTTCAACGCGCTGATTCCTTCCGCCAGGATATCCGCGACTGCTTTCCAAATGGTCGCGCTGGGGAACGGATATTCACCGCTGTTGAAGTTGGCCGGATCGTTGTGGATGAAGACGTAGTAGAAAACCGGCACCGACGCCAAGGCCCCGGCGAAGATACCGAGGACGTGGCCGATGGCCTGCTGTCGCGGCTTGGCCCCGAGCATGTAGCCCGGTTTGATGTCCATCAACAGGTTCGATGCGTGCCCGGCAACCTCGCCCGTGATCGACGCGGTCGCGATGTTGGTCGTCTTGTTGCCGTGGGCAATACCGGCGTAGGTCAACTGGGTCAATTTCCCCAAGGCACCGGTCGGCGTGATCGCGGTCAACGCGGTCGAATTGACACCGATGAGCGTGAAAACAAAGATCAACGGGATCGCAATAACACCATGCCAGATGGCAACTCCAAAGATATAGTGAGCCAAGACAACAACGATCGCCCCGACAAAGGGGATGCCGATACAGAAAACGCTCATCGGGAGCTCGATGTCCTTGAGGATGTCTTCGTCTCCTCCATCTTCGTCATCATCGTCACCACTCTTCTTCTTTTTCCGGCGTCGGAACATGCCGGTAAATGCCGTAATAAGAATTTTCGGCTTCGAGAAGAAGGCGAACAACGAGGCGGCCGTCATCATCGCGACCCCCGTCCAGAGCGACCAGAACGTGATCCCTTTAAAGCCGTAAAACTTAACCGGCGCGACCTCGCTTGACACCAATTTCTCGTTCTTTTTGCCAAGATGTTCATCTTTCTTGAGCAGCTCGGGATTCTTCTCGGCCTTTACCTTCTCTTTTTGCAATTGTTCTGCAGACTTGTACGAACCTTTGTAGACATACGCTCCGGCATCGTTTTTAACGATCTGCTTCTGGGTTTCCAACTCCATGAAAACCTGCTTTTCGATCCTTGTATCTTTGTACTGTTCAATATCACCACGATTGATCATGATCGGAGCGAGGATGAAATAGTTGACGAGGCAGCCGACCATAAGCGAAACACCGACCTTGATCCCCATCAGGCCACCGGCACCGAACATCGCGACCTCGGGCGTGGCATAGATCTCCATCTGTCGCGGGTCGATGTCGGCGATTTTGGGGGACCAAATTTTATACATCCACGCATCGAGCTTCTCGGGGATGTGCAAAAATCCGAGATGGATTTTCTCCACGAGCGAAGAGGAAAGAAAAGCGACCGTCGCGGCAAAACCGCCGGAGATCGCCAGCAGCCCACCCTTGAGGATCCCTTCCTTTGCATCGCTGGTGTGCAGCGAGTCCATCACGACCCCCGCCGCGCGACCTTCGGGGAACGGGTGTTGCTCGTCGTTGATAAATCGACGTTTCAGCGGAAACGCGAACAGTACGCCCATGATCGCCAGCACGATAATCCAAATCATCGCCTGCCAGATGGGAACCAGCTCACCGGTAATCATCATATACGCCGCCAGGGACGAGGTCATCGGGGCGGTCATGTAGCCGGCGGCCGTCGCGATCGACTGCATGCAGTTGTTTTCCAGGACGGTGAACTCGCTCGAAAGCCGCAGACTCGACAGAACTTTGAACAGCGAGAACGCCAAAATCACCGACGTGATACCGACGCCCAACGACCAGCCGGTCTTGGCCCCGATGTAGAGGTTCGTCAGAGAAAGAACGCCGCCGAGAAGCATCCCGGTCAGGGCCGAGCGGATCGTCAACTGGGGCATATCCCCCTTCCAGACGTTCTCGAACCACCAGCGGTCCTTCTGTTCCAGGGTCCAGTCGCGAATCTGTTCTTCGTTCA
>JASFHG010000083.1:0-9921 GCA_050123355.1 Planctomycetia bacterium | reverse complement strand
CGCGAAGCCTGTTGATCGCGACCGTCGCCGGATGGTTCACGAGGCTGCCGGTGGTTTATCATGTTCACTCGCCCGCCGCGGCCGATTCGACCAAGCGATGGAGCAACCGGATCAATGCGATGATCGAGCGGTTCTGCATGGGCTGGGTGACGGCCATGATCCCGGTTTCCGAGAGTCTCGGGAAACGCACGATCGCCTCGGGCTGCGCTGCGGAGAAGGTCCATGTCGTGCGAAATGGGGTGCCTGCCCGCGAAGTGCGACCGGTTCGTTCTGCGGAAGAAAAAGAATGGACCCTCGGCACGATCGCGTTGTTCCGCCCGCGTAAAGGGACCGAGGTCCTGCTCGACGCGATTGCCGGGCTGCGTGAGCAAGAGTTGCCGGTTCGGCTTCAAGCGGTAGGGCCGTTCGAGACGGACGAGTATGGCCAGGAGCTCAAGGAGCGTGTCAAGCGGCTCCGGATTGCCGATGCGGTCGAGTGGACCGGGTTCACGTCGGACGTCGATGCCGAGCTGGCGAAGATGGACCTGTTTGTCCTCCCGAGTCTTTTTGGCGAAGGGCTGCCGATGGTCGTTATCGAAGCGATGGCGGCCGGTGTGCCGGTGATTGCCTCACGTGTGGAAGGGATCCCGGAAGCGGTTCGCGAAGGGGTCGACGGCCTGTTGTTCGAGCCGAACGATGTCGAGGGGCTGATCGCGGCCGCTCGTCAGTTTATCGATGGAAAAATCGATTGGGCCGCATGCCACCGACAAGAGGTCGATCGTCATGCCGAGGCGTTTTCGACCGAGTCGATGGCATCAGGTGTGGCCGGTGTCTACGAGCAGATGATGGGCTATTGAGTCTCAGGTTGATAAAGTTACCAT
This sequence comes from Planctomycetia bacterium, assembly GCA_050123355.1. Taxonomy (GTDB): domain Bacteria; phylum Planctomycetota; class Planctomycetia; order Pirellulales; family Thermoguttaceae; genus JASFHG01. Next base: position 9,061 of record JASFHG010000083.1, on the reverse strand, counting down.
TTTTTCTCTCCCAAGCCGAAATTGGGCCGCGAAGCGTGCCCTATTTCGGATCCGGAATAGGGACTGACGTCCCAATTACGGCTTGACGATGTAACTTAAATACCTGAGACTCAATAAAGATTAGCTTTGAGACGACGATTCTAGCAGCGTCATGTATTCTTCGAGCGGGACCACCTTGAGGTTTTTTAGCGACTCTTTCACTTTCTCGATCCGTTCTTGTGACGATTTTTCCAGCTTCATTTCGTAGCGGTGTTCACTTCGAAATCGGGCCGCTTTCGGGTCGCTCTCTTCGCCGTTAGTCAACAAAATCGTTTGGGGAAGCATTGAGCTTTCGCCCAGGGTTTTATTGACAAGCATCCGCGCGAAAGGCGGTCGGCCGCCGGGACTCGTGATGGTGTTGAGTCGTGCATAGGCGTCCGCGAAGCGGTAGTATCGCTTGGCCATTTTGAAGCCGCCCAGTTTTGTCTTGACGCGGTAGGTGAGCCAGGGGCTCTTGAAGATGAGCTGGCCCGTCATGGCGTCCTGTTCGAGTGGCGCGAATTTTGGGTTATAAAGAAATTGGGTTCGCGGGTCTTTTTCATTGGTGGCTCGCTGCATCAGCCGCTCGATTGCCTGGTCGATGAGTTGCTTGGTGAGGACCGTTTGAACCCCTTTGGAATCTTTGGAGATGTTGATCAGGGTAAAGGAACCATCCTGCTCGTTGTAGATCACGATCTCTTGGGTGTCGAGCATGAAGTCGTACACCTTTCCGTCGGCGAAGATCGTAACCGTCCGCGAGACCGGCTCGGTTTTGCCCATCTTGAAGATACCGTTGTCGACCCGAAAATCAGGCCCGGGCATTTCTTCTTCGGCGGCGGCCGCCCCGATCAGGATCATGCTCAGGATGATGGCCAAAGTATTGCAGCACAAAAGAGCGTGTTTCGTAAAGCGTTTCATGGTAGGTACCCTTGTGAAATTTCGAGAAACCTTGTGGATAAGCGTAAAATACCCGAATCGAGGATTCTGCGTAAGACGAGTTGTCTGGAACCACAATCATCCGGTACTCTGGCCGGTTTGCTAGCCCCGTCGCCTGCGACCCCCGTCGCCTGCGACGGGATTTGAGGCCTATTTCCGGCCGCCTGCGGCCGGGCTAACATCTTCCTGGTTCCATACGCATAAAGCCAGTATTTTGTTGGCAATAAGGCGGAAGAGGCCGAAATTTTCAAGAAGTTTCATTGGACTCGGTTGACGAAACCGGCCGACGTTGGTAATTTCAGTAGCTCAGCAGCGATTTCCGCTAAAACGCGGGTCGCGGTACGGATTACACCCCGCCGCAGGGGTGGCCGCCCGTGAGTTGCTGATGGTCCTCATGGACACCAACCTTTCGGGGGATTAGCTCAGTTGGGAGAGCGTCTGGCTGGCAGCCAGAAGGTCATCGGTTCGAGCCCGTTATCCTCCACTCAAAAAGACCGTGGATGCAAAAGCGTCCGCGGTCTTTTTTTGTTTTGGAAAGTTTGACTGGGTAGTGTTCTAGTCGTTTTCGCGGATGACGCGGATGATGTCGTTGGTGTCGTTGGCGACGGGGACGGGGAAGTTGGCGAAGGGGGCGGTCTGGACGCCGCGGCTGGCGAGGACGGCGTTGAAGCGTTCTTGGTCGTTGCCGTGATAGGCGACCGTTGCGTCGGGGTCTTTGAGCTGGTGGCCGGTCAGGATGCAGACGACTCGTTCACGCGGTCCGATCACTCCTTCGGCGATCAACTGCTTGGCACCGGCGACACTCGCGGCACTGGCCGGTTCGCAGCCGAAGCCGCCGGCACCGACTTTCGCCTTGGCATCGAGGATCGCCTGATCGTCGACGTGTCGGACGACGCCGTCGGTCCACTCGAGTGCCCGGAGGCATTTCAGGAGGTTGACCGGCCGATTGATTTCGATCGCGCTGGCGATGGTCGACGCGCGACGTTGTTCTCGGTCCATCTTTTCGCAGTACTCATCGATCACCGGCATGTTCGGGCTGCCGTTATTCCAGGTGACGCCGTACTCTTCGACCAGTTCGTAAAGGGTTCGGGCACCGGTCGCGTTGATCACGGCCAGACGCGGCATCCGGTCGATCAGGCCGAGTTGCTTGAGTTCGAAAAACGCCTTGCCGAACGCGCTGGAGTTGCCCAGGTTGCCGCCCGGGACGACGATCCAGTCGGGCACCTCCCAGCCGAGCCGTTCGAGGATGCGGAACATGATCGTCTTTTGCCCTTCGAGCCGGAACGGGTTGACACTGTTGACCAAGTAGATGCCCAATTCTTTCGAGACTTCCTGCACGCGGGCCATCGCGTCGTCGAAGTCGCCGGCAAGCTGGACGGTCAGGGCTCCGTACTCGAGTGCCTGCGACAATTTTCCGAAAGCGATCTTCCCCGACCCGACGAAGATGACCGCCTTCATCTTTTGAGTGACCGAGCAGTACATCGCCAGCGAAGCGCTCGTGTTTCCGGTCGACGCACAAGCGGCCCGAGTGGCACCGACCACCTTGGCGTGCGAAAACGCGGCCGCCATCCCATTGTCTTTGAAGCTGCCCGAAGGGTTCATCCCTTCGTAGTGCAAGAAAAATTGCTCGGGATCCATGCCGACATACTTGGCGACTCCTCGCGAAGGATGGCAGAGCGTTTGTCCTTCGCCGACAGTGACGCAGTTTTCGATCTTGCAAAACGGAAGCAGGTCGTGGAATCGCCATACCCCGCTGAAGCGGAACGGGTTGGACCGCTCGCCCCAATATTTTTGGAAATCGCTCAGTTTCGACGGAACCGGGAGCCGGTCCCATTCGTATTGGACGTCGAGCAAGTTCCCGCATTTCGGGCAGGCCGTCAGGGTCTCTTGGATCGAGAAGGTGGCCGCACAGGCGGGCGAGATGCACTGCTGGAAGGTGTGTTCGGGGGTCGGTTTCGAGATCATCATGTTTTGCTGGGCCCTTTTAGGGTCTGGGACACCTTTCTCTTGAAAGGGAGAGTTATCATGTGGGGGTGAAACTGGGAGTTTATGTCCGCTATGGAAAGCCGTCAAGGATAGTTGGTGCCATACGCAAAAACCCGTTCCGTCAGGGGGTGCGTTTTGCTGCTTTGTTATAGCGATTTTTGAGAAAAATTATCTAAAAGTATAGGTTAGGCAAGACCTACGAGCCTAAGGGGCTTTATATCCTTTAATCCGCTGGTTATGGCAAGAAAATAATCCAAAACGGATGCCTGATTTGTTTGACAGATGGCTCTCAGGTGATTACAATGAAGAGTCTCGGCACCCTACAATGGGGGGCCACTGAGTCTTCACGGAAATGGAGATATTAGTTTCATGAAAGATACTGACGTAAAAGCTTTTCGCGAAAAACTGATCATGTTGCGGGCTCGGCTCCGTGGCGATGTTTCAACCATGGCCAACGCGGCCTTGAAGAAGTCGCGTTCGGAGGCGAGTGGCGATCTTTCCAGTATGCCGATCCACATGGCGGATATTGGATCAGACAATTTTGAGCAAGAGTTCACGCTTAGTCTCATGCAAAGCGAAGAACAGACGCTCGATCAGATCGAAGTCGCTCTGGAGCGTATCGAGGATGGCACCTATGGGAAATGCGAAGAGTGTGGAGCCCGTATCCCGAAGGCCCGACTCAATGCAATTCCGTATGCCGTGATGTGCGTGAAGTGTGCTTCGCAGTACAGGTAAGCCGGAAAGTTTCGGATTACCTTGTTTTTAAACGCACGGTTTGATCGGTTACCAGGTTGAACTCTTTCGTAGAAAGGACAAGCGGCTCACTTTGATGTGAGATTTTCATAAATATAACCTTCAGAAACCTCAGGTGATGTCAAATTCGCCTGAGGTTTTTTAATGGAACAGCTTTTGGCCGGCCTATTGATAGTTGCATTTCTAATGGTCCTTTTGCAACCGCAAAGTGCGACTGTTCCAGCCGGACTTTGCTAAGAGCCTATCCGAAAACCCCGTTAGCCCGGCCGCCTGCGGCCGGAAAAGCCTTGAAATCCCGTCGCAGGCGACGGGGCTAACATTGAACGAAATCGGTTTCCGGATAGGCTCTAAGTCCTTGGCATTAGACAGGCTCATAAACATGCAAGAGTTAATAAATTTTACCTAATCGGTATTTTTATTTCCCGAAACTCTTTTTTTACTCTATTTTTCTTTTCCGCTTTCTTTCAATTGGATCGGAGCGAATTTTTTTCCGAGAAGAGCGGATGAGTCTCTGTAGTCAAAGTCTGTAGATTTGCCCTCCCCTTCTGTAAAGATATAAGACTTTGCCGAAACGGAATTCACCCTCCCCCTTTTTATATCCACAACAGGAGTGTCCCATGAACCGACTAGGAATCCTTCTAGTGATGGTAGGTCTGTTCGTTGCCATGCCCCTTTCGGCAACGGCGGTCACTTACCAGTCCTCAGGTAGCGCGGTTTCGCCAGCCCCCATGCCGCAGCCCGTGTATGTGCCGTTGGCGCTTCAAGACAAACAACAAGGAGAATCAACCGCCGACGCGGTTTGGGCAGAAACCCCTTCCGGCGAAGCTCCCTCCGGCGAGCTTCCGACTTCGATCACACCTCGTTCAAAAAATCTGCGTAAGTCCGATGCGGAGACGCCATGGACGATTCATCAGCCTTCGATGTTAAAGAACCTTGGCATCGAGACCTACGGTTGGATCCAACAGGGTATCACTTCCAACGCGGTCAACCCGGCGAGTCGATTCAACGGTCCGGTAGCCTGTAACGATCGAGCGGGCGAGTATCAGTTGAATCAGTTCTGGCTCGGGTTCAAGCGGCCTACCGATGGAACGTATGGACTCGATGTCGGTGGAACGCTCGATTTGGTCTATGGCACCGATTGGCGATACGCTTATGGAAACGGTATGGAAAACCGTATCAATGCCATGGATCAACTTTATGGTTTGACGGTCGCACAGATTTACGGGGAGGTTGCCTATGGCGATTTGACCGTACGTCTCGGCCGAATGGCGGCGTCGCTCGGTTACGAACAGGTGCCCGCCGTCGCGAACTTCTTCTATTCCCACTCTTATTCGCTTTGCTACGGAGAACCGATCCTGATCACCGGTGTCGTGGCTGATTACCAGCTGACGGATCGGTTGGTTCTTCAAGGTGGTTTCCATCAAGGCTGGTTCATGTGGGAAGATGTAAATCAACATAAGGATTTCATCGGCGGTTTTCGGTGGAGTACGGAAGATCAGAGCACACAGTTTGCCTACCACTTGACTACTGGCGACCAAAGCGGTCTTATCGGTTTGCCGACGAAAAATTGGTACGCCCATAGCATCGTGTTCCAACAGCAATTGACTCGGAATGCACGCTACGTCCTTCAGAGCAACCTTGGGTATGCCGACGACCTTTATCTGTCGGGCCATGCTGCACAAGACGCCGAGTGGTATTCGATTGCCCAGTACCTGTTCTATGATATCAACAAAAAATGGCGGGCCGGTATGCGGATCGAATGGTTCCGTGATAGTGATGGTATGGCGGTCAAAGGGCTGAAGGTTTTGGATCCTCAGTTCCGAGCGTGGGACGGGATCGGCTACAGTGGTGACTTCTATGAGTTGACTTTCGGCCTGAACTGGCGGCCCAACTCAAACTGGGTGATTCGCCCCGAGTGCCGTTGGGATTGGTATGATGGGCCAGGTAACGGTGGCACTCCGAGCGGCCCCTATCCCTTCGACGATGGTGCAAGCAAGAATCAATTCACCTTTGCGGTGGATGCGATCTTTACCTTCTAGAAGAGTGTCTTGAAACCAAAATGAAAAACGCCGAGCTGGTTTTTCCACTCGGCGTTTTTTTTATGGTTCGTATTAGTCCACCAGTAGAACAATCAGGCGTTGTGGACCATGGACCCCGAGGATCAGGATCTTTTCGATATCAGCCGTGCGGCTTGGACCGGTGATGAAGACGTACTCGCCACGAAGATTCGGGTCGGCGGTTCGCTCGGCCACTTCACGCCAGGCGTCCGGCAGGTGCTCGCGGAGTTGGTTGGTTCGAGCGATCACGATGCAGGCAGGCGGCAGATAACACAGGAGCCGCTCGTTGGGTGTTTCCGAAGCGACCAAGCAACTACCGGTGTCGGCCAGCAGGTAGTCCGAGACGATCATACCGAGCTTGTACTGAGCGATGTCGTCGGGGGTCCAATCGGGATTGGCAAAGTGGACCGCCTCACCAAACCCTTCGGTCACCTGGCGAGTCGCTTCACGATCGACCGAAACGACCGTGTCCGTCTGCAATTCGTTCATCAATTCTCGAAGTTTGGCTTGTGCATCGGCCATGGTTGGTAAATGATGTAATTCACCTTGCACGGCGACCAGCGACTTTTCAAACTGCTGGAGCATCGTTTCCAAGCTTGGATTGGTTGATGGCCAAACCTCGGGGACAGGCGGCAGTTCGGGCTCGGGTCGATCCGATAACGCTTCGCGGATGCGTCCCAATACGATGTCGCGATCATCACTCATAATAAGTTCCTCTTTGCATCGAAGTGCGTAGGAAATGGCGGTGTCTGCCACTTCTGTTCACTTTTGCCATTGTAAAGCCCGTTTTCATCCTTTCCAATCCCTGTGAATATGTTTATTGAGTAAATATACGGAATTTAGGTAAGACGCGAACAGCAATTTAGGGATAGTGCGAAGAATAGAGTAGACTGTAGCAGGTTTTTATGCGGTTTTTTGGGTCACAACGGTGATCGGGCGGTTTGTTAACCTGAATTGAAGAGGAAACCACTACATGTTGTGGATGGTGACGAATGTGGCACAAAATAGGGGAATTTACTTGCCAAGATCGTAACCAACCGTTAAATTTTTCGTAACTTGCATTTTCGCTTCGCGCGTCAGCTCCCACTACAAGGAGGTTGGAATCGACTGACTCTTTAAAACGAGAATAACGGGCAATTATCAAGATAGTTCACGCTTCCGGTGTCGGTAATGGAATTTTGACAACCGGTATTTATTCGTGAATCGCCTGTTATGCTTTTCTCCTGTCTTTTTGCAAGTCATTGCTTTGGATATGGCAGCCCTTTTTAGTAAAAGGCTTTCCTGAAAGCAATAGATCTTTTTGACAAGAGAACGGCGTCATTGGTTTCGACCTGTAGTGATTACTATTACACGCTGGCACCTTAAGCGTGTCGCGAAGGAGTGCAAAATCATGTCGAAGCCCGTCATTGGCCTTAACACCGACTATCGTCTAGGGAAAGACGGTACCACTGCTTTTCATTGTATTTCGGCCCGCTATTCACAAGCTCTCACAGAGGTCGGGGCCATTCCGGTTGTGTTGCCTTTGATTGAAGACGATGATGACTTGTCTCGCATCCTTGATATGCTCGATGGTATGATTTTAGTTGGTGGTGGAGATTTAGATCCGAGAAATGATGGTTTCATGCTTCATCCGTCGGTTCGACCGATGGATCGTGCTCGCGAGCGATTTGATCGCCGCTTGGCGTCTATGGTTCACGAACGTTGCATGCCCGTTTACGGGATCGGCGTCGGGATGCAACTTTTGAACGTGACGGCCGGTGGCAACCTTTTCCTTCACATAGCGGAAGATCTTCCCAAAGCCCTTCCCCACTGCGATTGCTCGGATCGAGCTCATCGCCATGCGTTGGAGATTGAGATGGGTACGCTCATGGAACGAGTTTATGGCGAGGGTGAGATTCGCGTCAACAGCATGCACCACATGGCGGTTGACGAGCTGGCACCCGGCTTCATGATCACGGCCCGATGCCCGGACGGTGTCGTCGAAGCGTTCGAGAGTATCCGCGACGATTGGTTTGTGCTTGGTACTCAATTCCATCCTGAGGCCGCTTCGGCATCGAAATTGGATATGCGAATTTTTGAAGAGTTTGTCATGGCCGTTGCCCAGCGGGTGGAACAACCTGTCGAGCTACAGTTAGTGGCGTAGTTGTGTAAGTTTGAAGCCAATCGTTTTCCTTCAAACTTTAAACTTCTCACTTCCAACTTTTATCATGGCTCGACCTAAAACTTTTCGATTTGATTCCTTGCATCGCCGCCCGACGGAAGAGCGTTGGGTGGTTGGGATCGTGGTCTCCTCGGAATGCCGGCGGCTTGAGATGGTGCTCCTCTCTTGTGACGGTACTGGTCTGGAGATCCGTTCGACGATCCACGCGGCGAAGATGGTGCGGGTTCCTGACGAGATTGGAAGCCTCTTTCGACAGTTGGGGGCAACCGGTACGAATCTGAGCGAGTCGTTTGGACGTTTGCGATGTGAGCTGGCCGAGTTTCAGGCGGAAGCGGTCCTCGAGTTTTGTCGCGAGGCGGCCATTCCCGTGAATCAGATTCTGGTCCTTTCGTCCCTTGACCCGGGCTACTGGTGCGGTGTCGGTTCTTCGAGCCAGTGTTTGGAGATTTCCGATCCGGCTCGACTTGCCGAGCGGACCGGTATGAACGTGGTCGACGCGTTTTCTTCGCGGGATTTGGCCCAAGGTGGACAGGGAGGACCGGTTACGGCGATCGCCGAGTGGGTCCTGATGCATGCTTATCATGAGACACGGCTTTTGCTCGATCTGGGTGCGACGACACGGATGACGCTCCTGCCGGCCCAAACGGTTCGGAACGCTGTCTCGTGTGTTTTGTCGTTCGAGGTGGGGCCAGGGATGAGATTGCTCGACCAGTTGACGCAGCAGTTGACTGTCGGTGAGCATACTTTTGATCCGGGCGGGAGTTTGGCCGTTCAGGGTCAAAAGGTAAAATCGCTTCTGGAGCATTGGAAGGCGGATCCCATTTTCGATCGTCCGTTACCTCGTTGGCAGCCACACGGCGTACGTGTCGAGCGGTTTCTCAACGACTCGGTTCGGATGGCGATCGAAGCGGATTGGTCGGTTCGCGACCTGCTCTGTACGGCGACGCACCTGGTGGCGGAGTCGATTGTCGATACGCTCCAGCGACGCTTGCCGGAGGACTTGCCGGTGAAGCAGGTGCTTTTGACCGGCGGCGGTCGGTCGAATGGGATGCTCCTCCGCGAGCTGGCGGCCCGTTTACCTGGCGTCGCTTTGGACCCGATCGAATCGTTCGGGATGCCCGATTTTGGGCCCGAGGCGGCGGCAGTTGCG
>JASFHG010000082.1:0-9936 GCA_050123355.1 Planctomycetia bacterium | reverse complement strand
CGCTTCTCGAACCCCCGCACTTCTTTTGCCAGCGGGTCGAGGATATAGATCACGTCGTTCGGGCCGACCGCCACGTCGACGACCAGGCGGGCGGCCGTCGTGTCGAAGTCCCGCTTGCCGATGAGCCCCTTCGGGTCGACGACGACCGATTGCAGCTTGCCGTCGAGCGTATAGACCTTCACGCGAGGGATTTTTTTCTCGACCGTCACGACCGACCCGTCCGAGAGGATTCCGATATGGGCCGGGTTGCAGCAGGTGGGGAACTGGTCGAGCTTGAAGCCGGCACGGCCCCAGTCGAGCGGCGTTTCGTGGTGCCCTTTTTGTGTGTAGTGCTTGATCCGATGCCGGCCCGGGTCGACGATCCGCAGCAGCCCGTCGGGGCCCAAGGCGAGGTCGAAATAAGGGCTGGGGATGACGAACGGCGTTTTGGTGAATGGCTTTACCTCGCTTTTGTCGGTCAGCGGCCGCTTCAACTGCCAGACGCACCGGTTGCCTGCATCGGCGACGAAAAGATGGTCCTCGGTCGCGGCGATCCCGGTCAGGACCGCGTCTTTGATCGGCCGACTCGCGACCGTCTTCTCACCGGCCACCTTCCAAACCTGATCTTTCGACGCGGCGAAGAGCGTTCCTTTTGCGTCAACGGTCAAGCAGCTCGGGCTGAACTTCAGTTCGATCGTCCGGACGAGTTCTCCGTCCGGGCTCAGTTTACGGATCGACTTTTTCCCGGCCAGGTAGAGATCCCCCTTCGCATCGACGGCGATCGCCACCGGCTCTTCCAGCCCGGCGGGAAACTGTCGGACCTGCTTCCACCCGATCTTCTCGGGCGCGACCGACCGATACCGCTCGGGAATCCCCGCCGCGCAAGCGAGCGTGCCAAGCAGTAGTAAAAGCGAGCAGCTAAGGAAAGCGATTTTTCGATTCATGAGCATTTTTTTGTTTTGCACGAGTATGATCGTTTAAATTGTGCAACCGTTCGTTAGCCGCGTGGGTTTATCCCCGCGATTTAACGGTTCTATTGGTAGCGCCGGTGACGTTTTTGCATACGCTATGCTGTAAGGGAAACGTATCCCTTGCACATGTGTTACCGTTAAATCGCGGGCATAAAGCCACGCGGCTAACGAGCCAGTACACGGTTGGTGCGATGGCTGAACGTGCCGATGTGCTGTTGGTGCGATGGCTGGACGCGCCGGTGCATGGTTGGAACACTTGTTGGGCGTTCTTTATTATTTTACCTCAAAACGGTGGTGGAGGGGGCGGATAAGGCTCGACAAACGACCAGTTCTGGGGTTTTAGCCCTTCTCGGACCGGATTTTGGTTGACATAGTCGATCGCTTTTTTTACCGCTTCGTCGTCATCGAGGTAGACACACCATCCGCCACGGGTCCAAGGAGTGGGGGCGGGTCGGTCCGGACCGCGTGAGAGAGGGTGTCGGCCCTCTTCGTTGAGCCGCTGGGTCGCTTTGCTCTTCAGGTGCCCAATGATTTGTTTCGGGTTGTTTTCATGGTCGGCGACGACCGCATGAACGTGGTCCGGCATGACGCAGAGGGCAAAGATTTGGTATCGGCCTTGTACGCGTGCCTGATCGATGCCGTAGATAATGTCCAACGCTTGGTGACCATCGATTTTTACCGGTGGATATTTAAACGAGTTTTTGGCCGCCAGACGACGTTCGTGGTCGTGAGTGTCGTGCGCGAGCGAGCGGCGAGTGTCGACGGTCGTCGCTTTGCCGAAAAAGAGGAGTCTTCGAGAGCCGACGTATTGGCTCCAGGAACCCCGAGGGTCGTTGGGAAGCCAGAACCCATAGCAACCGAACACGAGGTGATAGGCGATCGCCATGATGGATACCTCCTATTACGTTCATGAGTGTTGTCGTACCAGTTGTGCAACCGTTCGTTAGCCGCGTGGGTTCATCCCCGCGATTTAACCGTTCTATTGGTAGCGCCGGTGACGTTTTTGCACACGCTGTGCTGTAAGGGAAACGTGTCCCTTGCACATGTGTTACCGTTAAAGCGCGGGCATAAAGCCACGCGGTTAACGAGCCGGTGCACGGTTGGTGCGATGGCTGGACGTACTACTGGAGCGTCGCTTTGGCCGTTTCGACGATGTTGTCGACGGTGAAGCCGAAATGCTCCAAGAGTTTGGCGTAGGGGGCCGATTCGCCGAAGCCGGTCATGCCGAGGAAGCGGCCGCCGTCGCCGAGGTACTTCGACCAGCCGAGTTCGACGCCCATCTCGACGCCGACACGGGCCGTGACCGACGCGGGCAGCACCGACTCGCGGTACTCGGCCGATTGTTCGTCGAAGAGCTCCCAGCTCGGAAGGCTTACCACGCGGGCGGCGATCCCCTCGGCGGCCAGTCGCTCTTGAGCTTCGAGACAGAGCGAGACTTCGCTGCCCGTGCCGATCAGGATCACGGCCGGGTTGCCGTCGGGGGCGTCGGACAGGACGTATCCACCCTTGGCGACGTCCGAGGCGGGGGCATATTTCGTACGGTCGACGGTCGGCAGATTCTGACGCGTGAGGACCAGCATCGAGGGGCGATCGGTCATGGCGACCGCCGTGCGATAGGACTCGGCCACTTCGTTCGCGTCGGCCGGGCGCAACACGACCAGGTTCGGGATCGATCGCATCGCGGCGAGTTGTTCGACCGGCTGGTGCGTCGGGCCGTCTTCCCCGACACCGATGGAATCGTGGGTCATGACGTAGAGGATCGGGAGCTTCATCAGCGCGGCCAGTCGAGCGGCCGGGCGGAGGTAGTCGGTGAAGATAAAGAAGGTTGCACAGAACGATTTCAGTCCGCACAAGGCCATGCCGTTGGCCGCCGCGGCCATCGCGTGTTCGCGGATGCCGAAGTGGAAGTTTCGCCCGTCGGGCGTGTCGGCTTGGAAGTGGCCTGCCCCGTCGAACGTCAGATCGGTCTTGTTTGACGGCGCCAGGTCGGCCGACCCGCCGAGCATCCAGGGCAAGTTCTTCGCGATGGAGTTCAGGACTTTCCCCGAGGAAGCGCGACTCGCGACCCCCTTCGCGTCTGTTTCAAAGACGGGGATCTCGGCGTCCCAGCCCTCGGGCAGCTCGCCGGCGAGGATCTGTTGGATCTGTTTCGCTTCGGCGGGGAACTGCTTGGTGTACTCGGCGAATTTATCGTTCCACTCGCCTCGGACTTCCGCACCGCGGGCACCGATCCCGTCGGCGAAGCAGTCAACCACTTCGTCGGCGACGTAGAACTCGGTATTTTCGGGCATGCCGTAAACGGCACGGGTCGCTTTGACTTCGTCGGGGCCGAGCGGAGCACCGTGGGCCGAGGCAGTACCGGCCTTGTTCGGCGAGCCCCAGCCGATCTCGGACTTCGTGATTACGAGAACCGGTTTCTGATCGGTGTTCTCTTCCTGGAAGAACTGGATCGCGCCACGCAGGGCGTCGAGATCGTTGATGTCGTCCACTTCGAGCACTTCCCATCCGAAGCCGATGAATCGAGCCGCGACGTTCTCGCTGAAGGCCAGGTCGGTCGAGCCTTCGATCGTGATTTGGTTGTCATCATAAATCCAACAGAGATTCGACAGCTTCAGGTGCCCGGCCAAGGAAGCGGCTTCGCTGCTGATCCCTTCCATCAGGTCGCCATCGCTACAGAGAACGTAGGTGTTGAAGTCGAACAGCTCGTAGCCCGGCTTGTTGTACTTGGCACTGAGCCATCGCGAGGCAATCGCCATGCCGACGCTCGTCGCGATTCCCTGCCCCAGCGGCCCGGCCGTCACTTCGACGCCCGGCGTGTAGCCATATTCCGGGTGGCCTGGGCAACGGCTGCCGAGTTGACGGAAGTTACGGATATCGTCGAGCGACACGGCCAGCTTGCCGGTCTTCGGATCCTTGACGCCGGCCAAGTGGAGCGTGGCGTAGGTCAACATCGAAGCGTGGCCACACGAAAGAATGAACCGGTCGCGGCCGATCCAGGTTGGGTCGGTCGGATCGTAATTCATGACCTCATTGAACAGCAGGTATGCGGCGGGTGCCAACGCCATCGGGGTCCCGGGGTGGCCGCTGTTGGCCGCCTGGACCGCTTCCATCGAGAGAGATCGGATCGTGTTAATCGCCAGTCGTTCGGTATCCGTTTGACACATATTTATTCTTTCCCTTACCGTTGCATATTTTGAGTTTGGCTTATGTAACTAATATATATTTACGACAAGCTCCTCAGTGTACCGGCTGAGCAGAATCGCGTCAAGGAAACCCCCTCTTTTAGGGTGTGTCGTTAGGGTCAGGAATGATTGACTCGTAAGACGCCGGTATTCCAGAGAATGAGGAACAAGACAGTTCCTATTGCTCCGGAGATGATCAACATGAGGAAGCCTCCGCTCCAGCCGAAATAATCAACGATGATTCCCAAGCCCAGTCCGGAAAGGCTGGTGCTGAGATAGCCAAACAGCCCGGTGAAACCGACGGCCGCGGCCCCGGCATTTTTGGGGACCATATTGGCGGCGATAACCGCGATAAGGCATTGAGGGCCATAGATCAGGAATCCGATGGAGCAAAGCATGATGACATTTGCCCAGATGCTGTAGACCGGGAGTAGCCAAAATTCAACGAGGAATAAGGAGCACAAGACCATGTAGATTGCACACGCTTTTCCTCCATATCCTCGGAAAATTCTATCCATGATCAGGCCGCCGAGGAGCATGCCGGCGACACCTGCCAGTTCGTATCCACCCATCATCCAAGATCCATCCGAGACTTCCAGTCCTTTGCATTCTTTGAGGAAGGTCGTTCCCCAGTCGAAGATGGAATATCGTATGACGTAGACAAAGAAATTGGCAAAGCAGAGGATCCACATCATGGGTTCCCTAAACATATATTTCATGACAACATCAAGATAAGGAGTCTGATCACCTGCTTTGGCGTTTTGCATATCAGTGGCGTCACCGTAGTATTCTTCGACGGGAGGAAGACCGAGTGATTGAGGCCGATCTCGCAGTCGTTCCAAGATGAAAAGTGAACCGATCACGGCGATTCCGGCGGGAATGAAAAAACAATACTCCCAGTCATAGTGTTTGATAAGGTATCCGTTGAGGAACATGACAGATGCTCCACCAATGGAAACGGCACAATTGCAAATGGAGAATTTGATCCCTCTTTCTTTGGTAGCAAACCACTGTACCAAGGTGCGGCTGCACGGCGCCCAGCCCATTCCTTGGAACCAGCCATTCAGGAGCCAAAAAATTCCAAAAGCAATGATGCCACTACTGAGACCAAAGAAAACATTGATGATGGCAGAACCGATCAAACCCAAGAACATAAAATATCGTGGATTGGTTTTGTCTCCGGCGAAACCATTGATGAATTTCGAGACACCATAGGCAATGCCAGTGAGGGTGAGTATCAACCCCAATTGCCATTTGTCAAATCCGAATTCTTTTTCTATGATGGGCTGTGCCGTGGAAAGACCTTTTCGAACCAGATAGAAAACGGCATAGCCAATGGTCGTGGTATATAGAACCCGCGTTCGCCAATAGCGATAGTTCTCACGTAAGAGTTGTTCGTGATTTTTTTGCGGAATAGTGGGAGCGGTTTTGATAATGTTGAAAAAGTTTTTCATGTTTTTCTTCGTGGACAGGGGGAGCGGAAGTGGTATTGAGTTATGTTTCTGGCAAGCCGGTTCTCTGCGAAGCAGCAGCGCCGTATCTTGAAGTGTTGGTAAATGGTTGTTAGGTTAATTGAGTCATGCACCCTTCGGCCCATGCGTCGAGGCAGCCGAGGTGGGTGGCGATGTCGAGGATCGTGAAACGGCGGCGGATCTGCTGGGCCTGGGCGAAGCTGCGGTATAGTCGCGACGGTTCGATCCCGATTTGCGACGGGTGCGTCATGCCGCCGGCCGCTTCGAGCATCTGCCGGGTTTGTGTCAGCGGGATGAGTTGCTTGCGAAGCGCCGACCGCAGGTCGAGCCAGACCGTTTGGAGCTTTTCGAGCCGTCGGCCGAGCGTCGGCGCATCAATATATTTCTCTCGGCACTCGGTCCGTGCCACCTTGATGAGCTCTTCATTAGCTTGGATCGCTATGATTTGGTTTTCGATCTCCTCGAGGGAAGGCCACCGTTGCATGAGGGACGGGATGTCGAGGCCTATGATGTCGATCGCCAGAAATTGTTCGTACATCATGGTCGACGCCAAGAGGCCGATGCTCACTTTGTTGCCGTGCAGCGGGATGTGCCCTTTATAGGTGTGGTGTTGCATGTCCCACAGGTGGCTGAACTGGTGCTCGGCTCCCGAGGCAGGCCGGCTCGATCGGGCCGACTGCATCCCGAAGCCGGTCATGAGCAGCCCGAGCGTCAGGTCGGCCAGCGCCTCCGGCTCGCCATCTCGTATCCCCTCCGGTTGCGAGACCCACGAGTGGAGCCGGTTTTGGGTCAGTGCCCAAGAGGGTTCGTGGATCGGTTCGATCTCCAGTATGTCGGCCACGATCCAATCGGCACCGGCGACCACCTTGGCCAACAGGTCGCCATACCCGGCCGCGTTCATCTCCGGCGGAGCGTTGGCGAGGATGTCGAGGTCCGCGACCACCACGCGCGGAGCCGGGCAGTACATCGTCTGTTTCGAGTTGTCATAGACGACCGATGCGCCGAAGGCCGTATAGCCGTCCATCGACGCGGCCGTGGCGACCGTCAGGTAAGGTCGATCGAGATTATGCGAGGCGAGCTTCACGAGGTCGTTGATCGTGCCCGACCCGACGGCGATCGGTGTCGCGTCGAGCGGCTTCAGGGCTTCTTCGACCTGCTCGACCCGTTCGGCCGTTGCATGAAGGTCCGGCACGTCGAGGACGATTGGGTCGAGTGAATCGGGCTGTGCCTCGTTGAGCAATTGATGTACTTGATGTCCGGCCGCTTGCCAAGTGTTGCGATCGGCGACGATCACGGCCGCGGCGTTTTGTGGAGAGGGTTGATCGGAAAAGAAAAATTCCCGCAACAACTTTGGCACGGATTGGATTGCCCCCGTTCCGATTTCGACCGCCCGGGTGTCCTCCGCCTGCTGGACCGCTTGGTCGATCAATTCATTTCTGGAGGAGGCTTGTGGCATTTTATTGGAAACGAGTGGCTTCGTGCCATTGGGGTTAAAATCGCATGAATAATTACCGCTGATTATACTCATTCTCATGCGACATGGTCAACGTAGCGGAGGAGGGGGATCGGCCGCATAATTATGTTTAGAGTCATGAGACAGGAGGCGGTTGGCCAACAGGGAAGTATTTTGTAGGGCATGCGATTTATGGCCAAATCCGGCGACTATACCCCTCTCGCTGGTGGGTTGTCTTGTTTTTTTGTGTTGGTATGGTAAATAAACTGTCATTCTGCTTGATGTAGGGGGTTTGTATGGTTTAGAATCAAGTTTTATAATTACCGGTTGCTAACTTGTAAACCTAATAAGAAAGATTTGAAATATTTCTCAGGAGGCCGTTGATGAAGAAACTTGGTTTTTGTGCTTTGTTTGTGGCGATATGCTTTGTGGCCATGGCGGGCAACGCTTTTGGTGAAGCAGGTGCGACGAGCCGGAGCTATTCGATTGATTATTCTTTTACACCGAGCGGTGCGTCGGAACCTTTTACGGGATACCAAGACGCGGTGGATCAGGATTATTTGGATATTGCGTTACCATCTACCGAAGTTACTCTCTACACGCTTTATGCACGAGGTGTCACCTCACAAAGCGATTATCGTAGCGAAGTCGGTTCCGGTGGATCGGTTGTCGAACTTGGCGCGGTTGACTTTGACTATTTTGAAGTAAGATCCCAAGTCGAGAATACCCAACGCTTCTATCTCTCGGACGACGATGGGGATGGGGAAGATGATATTCAAATCGGTGTCGATACGTTCATGTATGGCAAGTTGGGGCTCTACAACCCCTATTCTTCGACAAACCCGTTGGACATTACGTTTGATACGGGAGGTTTTATCGAAGTCGGGTATCGTCTTTCGGTCACGGCAGAATCGTGTGATGGTTCTTTCTGGAATACGATGATGGGTACCGGTGGTGTATGGTCGCATGAGTTTGCGTCGAGCGAACAAACGATGACCTTCGATACGTCGGGGATCACCGGCGATAATGAAATCGTGATCGACGACTTGACGAATAACATGTTTGGCTCTCTGTTGAACATTGATGCCGGAAAGCCGTTTGACGTGACGATCTCCCTCGAGACTTGGATTGTCGGTCAAAATTTCAGCACCGCGGGCCTTGAGAGTGACCGGCTTGTCCTGATTTCGAATTTGCATGACAATTACCCAGACAACAATCTCTGCTACATGGAGCTTACTGAGGGCGGGACGTCGACCGCCCCGGTTCCCGAGCCGAGTGCGGCCACGTTGTTGCTCTGCTGCTTGATTGCGGGTACCTTGCTGAAGTTGCGAAAGCGAGCCCGATAAGGCGACGATAGATAACAATACATTCAAAAGCCCCGGCAGCGAATCACGCTGGCGGGGCTTTTTTGATGATTTTTGATAATCGTTATGAGGCAAGCCGGCTTGATCATTCTCCGCGCAGGACTCGGCTCTTGACCGTCTTCAAAACCAGGACCGGGCAATGGGCCAGGCGGACGACTCGCTCGGCGACCGAACCGAGCAGCAGGTGTCGCAGGCGGGACATGCCGTGCGAGGCGACGACGATCAGGCCTGCCTCGACCTCGCAAGCATAGTCGACGATCGCGTGGCCCGGGTCGCCGAACTCGATCCTCAAATGATATTCTCCGGTAAGGCCTCGTTTCTCCAGATCCTCGTCGAGGGCCTTTTGTGCCTGCTCGGCACGTTGGGTGTCGTCGATGGTTTCCCAGATCATGCCCGGGTCGGTCGTCTCCAATACCGGCAGGACGTGGACGACGTGGATGTGGCTTGAATCGGTGGTCATTTCCAGAGCCGTCTCGAGCGCATGGGCCGCATCTTCGGAAAAATCGAACGGGACCACCACCGTTTTTCTAGGTAACCATTTCATCGGACCGCTCCTTGTGAAAATTTTTATGTGTCAGCTTAAGTATAGACTACGACAAAATTATTTTTTTGTTACAATTCAAGTTCCAGCCTCTTAGCGCCTATCCGAAAACCGGGACAGGCACCGGAAAAAAAGGGAGCCAGTTCCGGTCTTCGGACAGCCTCTAATTGTACCTTATAAGGAGAAAATCGGTGATCATCCAGCTCTGCGACATGAAAGATGGCGAAAATGGCGATTTTTTCGCACTTTTGACCTCCAAGGAACAGCTGACGACTCGCGAGGGGAAGCCCTACTTTCGGGTTGGGTTCCGGGATGGGGAACGTGAGGTCAATTTCCCTATCTGGAGTGACGCGCCCTGGGCCGCCGAGTGTAAGGACGAGTGGACGCCGGGTTGTTTTTATAAGATTCGGGCAACCTATCGCGAAACGAACTACGGTCCTCAGCTCGATATTCAGCGGATTCGTGAGATTAACGACGACGATCTGACCGATGGCTTCGATCCGGGCATGTGTCTGCCCCGATCCCGCTTCGAGCCGCAATCGATGTACGACGAACTCCTTACTCTGGTCCGGGAGCATGTCGAAAACGGGCCGCTTCGGACGTTGGTCGAGACAATCTTGCAGGAAAATCGCGAGTCGATGCTCACGAGCCCCGCCGCTCGCGGGAACCATCACGCGTATCAGGCCGGTCTTTTGGAGCATACGCTGAGTGTAACCCGAACGTGTGTTTATTTGGCACAGAAGTATAGTGAGTATTATCCCGAGATGAGCCCGCCGCTGGATCGGTCGCTGGTGGTTGCCGGTGCGGTGCTCCACGATATCGGGAAGCTTCGCGAGTTGGAGGCCGGCCCGGTCGCGACGCAGTACACGGCTGAAGGGGAGTTGGTTGGCCACATCCTCCAGGGTCGCGACATGGTTCGCGAGGCGGCCGCGGAGATAAAAGGTCTTGACCCCGAGGTCCGGCTTCGGCTCGAG
>JASFHG010000081.1:0-9946 GCA_050123355.1 Planctomycetia bacterium | reverse complement strand
GGTCTCGATGCCGTATACATTTCCTTTGGTATAGGTTCCAAAGTCGTCACAAAAGAGCGGTTGAATTGACGAAATCACGTCATAATCCCCTTTGGTCGCATAAGAGACTTGGATCCCTACCAAGAGCGACCCTTCCGGAGCAGACTCAAAAAATGGCGATCCTTCCATGCGGCCCAACTTGTCGGAGATCACGGGCCCATTTGGTTTTTGAGAGGGGGTATTTTTGCCGGTGGTTGGCGTGTGTGGTTGTTTTTGTGCGGGACGATTTGGCCGCGAAGAATAATGCCGATGGGACGATCCTCCACTGAGCCCGACAACTCCGATTATCATAAACACAATACCCAGTAGCGTCGTGAAACCAAAAGAAACGATACCACACCATCGATAAACTTTGGGGCCCAAAAGATCATACATCCAGACCCGCATGTGTTTTTTTATACTGATCGAACCTCTAGCATCAGGCCGAGACATTTCTCCAAAAACGTAAAAAAGTACACCAATCACGCCCCCGATCGTTACTGCAATACCAAAAAGCAAAAAAATAACGGGGGTTCCTAAAGCAAGTAAAATAATATTCAAATCCTTCACCATTCAGTCTCATATCGAGCTACAACAAAAAAATTGGCAACATTATATAATTGTAACTTCCCGCTAATACGAACACAACCAGAACCGTAATCTGAAAACGCTTCATCAAAACCGCCAAATTTCAGACTACCGATCGGTCGGGGTATCGGGGCGGCCGGCGATTTGGGTGGAAGAGACCGGGGGAGAGCCGAGCCGGGCGAGCATCGCGCGGCTGGGTTCGTGCTGAGGATTGAGAATCAGCGCTTGATGTAAGATTTTTTGCGATTCGACCGTGTTGCCCAAGCTGTATTGGGCATCGGCCAGGCTATAGAGGATGTCGGAGGTGGCCGGGCCGCGGCGGAGCGCCTCGACATAATAGTCGGCCGCCTCGGGCAGACGACCCAGTGACGCACAAACGAGGCCCAAGTGGTAGACCACCTTTTGCGGTTCCTCACCCGGCGTGTAGGTGTTGGCCAGATCTTGCAAAATCGTTAAGGAATCGCGTGCCCGATTGAGCCGTCCGTAGAGCCGAGCCATGTCCCAAAGTAACTTTCGATCGCTCGGTGCCAAAGCTCGAGCACGTTGATAAGCGACCAAGGCCTCATGATCCGATTTTTGCGCATCGAGGATCCTCGCTCGAACCGCCCAACCAACTGACTGTTCCGGCTCCAAATCGATCGCGCGGTCGGCGTAGCGGGTCGCTTTGCCGATCTGATCGGTTTCGAGACACATCTGCGCGAGGCGGGCATGTTGTTCGTAATCGCCGCCATACTCGATTCCTCTATCGAGTTGAAGGATCGCTTCTTCCTTCGCGCCACGCTTCCACAGTGCCTCGGCATAGTGACGCCTTGCTTCCGGATCCTCGGGTGCTTTCTTCACCGCTTGGGCAAGGAAATCCTCGGCTTCGGTCCACTGGCCCGACTCCATCGCGATCACGCCTTTACGTGTGAACTCGCGCCCGGCCGCGAGTGCCTTGGAATTATCCCGCCGCCATGCAGAACGACACCCGGCAGTCATGGCAACCCCGAGCATAAGCAGCATGGAAAGGCGAACGATTTTACTCATCTATTGATCCCGGCACATTTCTATATATAGATAAATGGAAAGCGTCAGGGATAATAGCACAAATCGGGGGGGTGAAGCTAGAGCAGTTTTGCGGTGGGAGATAAAATCCTAAATTGCTACGGCCGTAGATGTTAGCCCCGCCGCGTGCGGCGGGTTGAAGGACCGGTCGTTCTTTATCCGAAATAGGGCACGCTTCGCGGCCCAATTTCGGCTTGGGGTGGAAATGCTCTAATCAAAAACTACTCGGTGGCCGTCGAAAACGGGGCCGTCGACACAGGTTCGACGGTAGTCCCAGTTGCCGTCCGCGTCGAGGACCTTGGTCACGCAGCTAAAACAGATCCCCATGCCACAGGCCATCGGGGTTTCGAGCGAGACTTGGCAAGGCAGCTCGAGCCGGCGGGCAACCTCGACTACTGCCTGGAGCATCGGTTCGGGGCCACAAGTGACGATCCGCGTCGACTCGGTCGAGCCGAACTCCGTGACGGCCGGTTCGATCAGGTCGGTCACCAGCCCGGCGTGCCCCTCGGAACCGTCGTCGGTCGCGAGCCGTACGTAGATCCCCAACTTTTGAAAATCGTCGACCCCGGCCAGGAAATCCTTCGAACGTGCCCCGTAACAGAGCGTCACCCGTTCGGCCTTGGGACATTCTCGCGCCGGTTGACCGAACTGACGCAGACCAAGGTACTCGGCCGCCATCGTCAGGAACGGAGTCTGGCCGATCCCGCCGGCGACCATGACCAGATGCCGCGTCGGCGTTGTCGGAAAGCCATTGCCCAGTGGTCCCCATACGTCAACCGGCGTGCCCGGGCCAAGATCGGCAAGCCGAGACGTCATCTTTCCCACCACCAGATAGACCACGTCGATCGATTCGTCAACCACGTTATAAACGGCCAGCGGTCGTCCAAATAGCGGATCGTGACACCCGGCCAGACGTACCATCACGAACTGGCCCGGCAGGACCGTGCGGGCGATCTCAGGACAGCGGAACCGGACACGGTAGGTGTTCTCGGCGAGCCGGACATTCTCGTCGATCGCGGTTTTGACACAGTTGGCTTGATCGGGAAAAGTGGGAAGCTCTTGCATAAATAACTTTCGAGGAAAATTTTTAGAGACATGGATGGACAGGATGAATGGGATTTTTACGGCGAACTACCGCTCGGTGATGTTCATAACGTTTGCTATCTCAATGATGCAAAAACACCCTATAAAACATCCCGTTCATCCATGTTCATTTTTTTATTTCTTTGGTACGGCCCAGATGTTTCGGAAACGGACCGGGTTGTGGTGATCTTGTAAAAACAACGGGCCGGTCGGAGCGTCCGTCTTGGAAACTCCGCCAGGAGTCACGACCACTTCAACATCGTCATGGATCAAAACGCCATTATGCTTGACCGTCATTCGGGCATTGGCCGTTTTCTTGCCGTTTTCATCAAACTTCGCGGCCGTAAAATCGATATCGTAAGTTTGCCAAGTCAGCGGCGGGAAAGCCATGTTCACTTTCGGGGGAGCAACCTTGTAAACACCGCCACACTCGTTGCTCTCGCCTTTCAGACCGAAAGAATCGAGGATCTGGACCTCGTAGCGGCCCAACACGTAGCAGCCGCTGTTGCCACACTTCTGCCCGCGAGCCTCGGGCGTGAACGGGGTACAAAACTCGAGATGGAGCGAATGGTCGCCAAATTTCAGCTTACTCGTTTGACCAACCTCGAGGAACTCTTTATTCAACGTGTTATTCTTAAAGGCATTGGTCGACCCGTCAAACAAGACGACGGCCCCTTCCGGCGGTTTGGCACCCAACGTTGGACTTTTCCGCTCGATTTTTTCTAACTCGACCACCAACGTTCCATTTGGATCATAAAGAAGGCACTTTCCATCTTTGAGTTCCGCCTTCAATCCTCCCTTCGTCGTGCCAGTTACTATACCATCCACGGTTTCCAATTCGACCAACTTCGGTGAACGCTCCTTATCCCAACCATCGCCGGGCAATCCACCCGGGTAAGCCACCAGGAGAAACTTGCCTTTGCCAAGTGCTCGAACTTGAACGGCTCCTTTGGTTTTGAATTTATCCGTCCCCACATATTCCCCTTGGATCTTGAAATCAGCCGTGTCGGCGGGGGTCATGTCGGCGACCGACGTGTACTCGGGACATTTCTCGTGCTTCGGAGATTTCTTCTCAGGCCCCTTGGCCCCACAAGATAATGAGGGGAGTAATAATGTCGTGCCAAGCACTATAGTCAAAATCGTTCGCAACATGGATAGACTCCTAAGATAGAGGGATTCGTCGATCAAGAATCACCTTTCACTTTACCTGACCTCCATGGTATCGTCGAGGCGACCCCCTCTTATGGGTTGATTTATTTAAGGGAGGCTTTTGTCTCTTTTGACATTTTGGGGCAAAACCTTACCCCATCTTCGTCTCAAAAGGCTATCCCTACACCTCCCACCTTTCCCATTATCTCACCTAAGCGGGTAATTCGCGCCGATCTATCGGTATTTCCGGCAAAGTTTACCTTTCTTACTCAACTGGTTCTAACGGTACGTCCGATACTACCGTCGTAACCGGAATGCACCGGTCCCGGCGCTTTCGCCGGAACCTATAGTCACAACTGCCACAGAGGTGAGTGAACCATGTCACGCAAAACAATAACAAAAACTCTTGCGATCTGGGCCGTCCTAGCGATCGTCGCAATACCAACTGTCGCGGCAGGACAGAGTATGAGAGATATGCAGCTCTTTGCTTTCCCAGACTACAGCGACTTTGGTCGTGGAGCCCAACCTCCCGAGGGATACTTTTTTAATTTCGATGGACTTTTGTGGTCAGTGAGCGGTCCGGAGATCACAACGATCGGAAATCCCAACGTTACGCGAGAGGTTTACTACTCACAAACCATAACCGCTACCCAGGGGAATACCCTCGATACCAGTTTTATTTCGGCGACCTTTGCGCCCGGTCAGCGGTATGAGTTGGGTTACGTTCACAATCGAAGAGGGCTTTTGTTCAGCATCTTCCGACTGACCCAAACGAGCAGCAATCGGCCCGGCAACTTTTCGATGACGTTTGATGACCATGTTTGGGGTGGTTCCGGCTATCGGCACTTGGTCGGTTACTACACGCCACCGCCCCATGCCACCGATCCGGTCAACTTGCCCGTCGATTTCCAAAGTGCGGAAATTCGGAACCGTGTTCAAACGTGGGGCGTGGAATTAATGGGGCTTCGTCGAACTCATCAGCTCCACCGAGGAGGTTTCTTTGAATTCTTCGCCGGTGCTCGTTATCTCGAATTCAACGAAAAATTCACCGCAAACGCCTATGGTTGGTGGGGATCCGGTGGTGACGACGATGACGATGACGACGATGACGATGACGACGACGATGATGAAGATGACCAAGAATGGGAACGAGGTATCCTGGCGGACAGTTGGTGGCGACAGGATGCAGATAACCACATTGTCGGCCCCCAAGTCGGATTCCGCTGGATGAAGCGAAGGGGTCGATGGTGGCTCAACGCCGAAGGCCGATTCTTCGCCGGTTTCAACACGATGACTGCCAAACAACAAGGCTTGCTCGGATCGGGCCTCAATCCGTCAGAAGCGGTAGAAGGAAAGCCTATCGCGATGGGCCCATCCGGCTTCAGTCACCGATCGGTACAGAAAGAGTGGAGCCCCTGTTTCGAATTGAGAGCCGGGCTGGACTTCCAGTGGACCAAAAATGTCCAACTGGGACTTGGATGGACGGGTATCTGGATCGATAACGTCGCCCGTTCGGCAAACATGATCGATTATACTCTCGGCCAGAGTGACTACATGGGAATTCTGGTAAACAAGCAAGACGTGTTTATGAATGGTATTAACTTTACCATCAAGATCAATCGCTAACCATTCATAAAATGGATTCCGGTACGAGAGCCCGATTGTCTTCTGGATGATCGGGTTTTCTCGTGCGCGAATCCCTGCGGGCAAGAGTCTGATCTATTTTCTCGGATGCTGCGATCGGACAGGGACGGGAGATTCGAAACCGATCAAGGCAAAGATCGATATGAATAGCATAAAAAGCCCGAAAATGACCGGATGAAGGCTGACCGACGGGGGTGCGATAGGTGCCCAATCTTCGATTTGTTCCCAGCCCTGGGCGGTGCGTCGCCATTGGGATGATTCAACCTGGTTCATGACGGTCCCTTCCGCCGAGGTAATCTCGATTTCACTAAGTACCCAACCGGCAAACAGGAGAACTGCGAGAATAGCCAAAATCGTTCGCATGACACCAATCCCTCTTCAAAGATGAGCAAATCAAAAGCCGCTGAACTTTGAAAAAGCAAAGTGCATGCCAAAGAGGGTTTTACCGGCCTCGCAACGTGAAGAATCGGTCCAAAGCGACCAAATCGGCCGCTTCTGCGGAAGATAGCCTGGCGATAGGCACAAAAACTCCTGGCCGGTCACCCCTCTGCAGAGAACGGGAGAGGTCTTTTGTCAACACGCGATTTGGAGGATGTTGTTTTTTGGCATCCCGGAAACCAGGCGTTCTTCCAAGAATCTTATTTGCAAGTACTTTTGGGGTAAGTTATGTTTTATTACTTGCCTTTTGGAAAAAAAGACAAGAATGGTAGCCATTCCAATTCGGTCCTTATCGCGTCAACCATTTTGTTGAGAAGGACATGTGTTTTCAATTGGAATTATTATTTGGCTAGATGTAGACAACCTTAAGGAACCATCACGAAATTCCATTACGATGAGTACTGCAAACCCCTTGTGTCTTGACGAGCTACATCGAATCCTTACCGACACCCAATTATCCGCGCTGCCGAACAGCGCCATCCAATTGCTGGAGATTTCCCAAGACTCGAACAACGGGATCGTGGAATTTGCGCAGCCCATCGAAGGCGATCCCGGTTTGGCCAGTCAAGTTCTCCGGTTCGTGAATTCATCCTACTTCGGATTTTCGCAAACCATTTCCAGTGTGAAGATGGCCATCAACCTGGTCGGGATGCGCGCGATCAAAAACTTCGCTCTCTGGAACGCGGTTTTCAGCCTGATGCCCAATCCGAAATCGAGCGTATTTCACTTGTCGACCCTTTGGCAAGATTCACTGCGCCGCGCATTATTCGCCCGTCGTATGGGAAAACTTCTTGGCCTGAAAGACGCCGAGGAAGTTTTCGCCGGAGCTCTTCTGCAAGACATGGTCATCCCCATGTTGGCCGAAACTCTACCCAAAGAATATACGGAAATGCTGGAGGTCGTCCGCGACACGGGTCAACGTCTCTCCGACCTGGAACGGGCCCGCTTTGGCTGGGACCATGGAATCGCCGCCGGGATCACCGGCCGATCGTGGAACCTGCCCGAAGACCTGGTCCACCTGATCGAATACCACATCGATCTCAGCAACGACATCCACAAGCCGCTGGAAACACACGAGCGAGCGATTGCTTTCTCCGCGTTGTTGCCGACCGTTGCCAATACGCTGTGGCCCGAGTTTGAAACGTTCCGTACTCATTACAACCTCTATGTCCCCGAAGGCTCTCCGACGATACGGGAAGTGTTCCAAGAAATCGACGAGGAGTTTATCGAATTTGCCCCGATGATCCGAATCGGGACCCCCTCGGTAACCTTGGCGATGCACTACGACCAAGCGGAAATAGCCTTCAATGCAGCCGCTTCCGAGAACGACGAATCCGCAGACCAATCGTAGCAACTACTTGGTAACAAGACCCAAGCTTGCCACTTACGATGCTGCTATTGCGCACTGACATTCTTTTACCAGGGTTTTTCACCACGCGCAGAACCGGCGCAGCAATCTTGTAAAAATCCGGCTCACCAGGACCGATTTCGACAAAACCAATATAGTGATGCACGTTCGAGTTGAGTTGGTAGCCAAGACCGGCCTGGCGGCCGGCTTCTCACACTACATCCCCAAAAATCAAAGAAGCCTCGTCAGAAGAAAGGCATGCAGCGGATACTTTCGAGCGGAGGGAGGATTACCTTTTTGTAATAGGTAATCCCAAACATCTTATTGAGGTCTGCATTGTTAATGAACCGTTTTGCGGCTGGAAATCCCGCAAACCCGGCTGGAACAGCCGCGTTTGCGGTTGCGCAAGGATCATTATAGTGCTGGCAAGATAAAATGAACCGTGCCTGCGTTGCATCGTATAAATGGTAGTGAAAATCGTTCCAAATAGTGGCTGTTTCACTATAAGCAAGCGTTTTTGTGCTGCTTACATGCAAGCTCAATTTATCCGGCCAGAGCAATAAATACATCGGAGTCAATAACAAGAGTTTTATGCCGTGCAAGTCCCGGGCAGAAAAATTTCAAAAAATATGCAACGTGATGACTCGTCAGCCACACCCCCCGTACAAACCCGAAAACAAAAAAGCTTATCCCCCAACGTTTTGAATAGGCGAATCGTTTTTCGATATGATCATGCGAAATATGACAATAGCACTGCGCTTTTTCAAAAATCTTTCATTTTGAAAGAATGTTCCTATAGCCAGCCTTCATATCACTTGCGTTTCCAACGTGACACCACGATCAGGCCGAGTGTGATCAGCAGCAGCATGCCAAGCGAAAGGCCGTTCTGGAACGTCGCACCGAGACCAAGGCTGATCGTTTTAATCCCGCAAAACATGAGAATAGCGACCAACACCCCCATGAGCGACTCACCGGCAATCAGACCTGAACTGACCAAAACTCCACGGTGGATGGCCGATTTCCGCTTCTCCTCATTCGCCGTAGAACGCTCGACGTACCAGACTGCCAAACCTCCAAGAAGGATCGGAATGTCGATCGACCAGGGCAAGTAAACCCCGACCGCAACCGGCATAACGTAAGCACGAAATCGACTTCCCCGCATCCTCAGGATCTCGTCGAGAACGATCAAAAAAATCCCGATCCCGACACCAACCCAGATCATATTCCACGGCATCGACGCTTTGCCATGAAATATCGCTTTGGCTATACTGGCAAAAAGATTTGCCTGCGGTGCCTTGAGGCACTCGACTCCCTCTTTCACCTGCATACCTATTCCATAAGTCGAGTGCAGTATGTTCAAAAGCGGCGCGATCATAAACACGGGCACAAGAACACCGATAATCTGGGCCCACTGTTGCTTTCGTGGCGTGGCACCGATCTGTTGGCCGGTTTTGAGATCCTGACTCACGTCGCCGGCCGTGCAAATGGCACAGCAAACCACGCCCGAAATACCAAGAGCCGCCAAAGCTCCGGTAGTCCCGGTCATTCCGAACAGAAAAAGGATGCTCGACGCAAAAAGCATCGTGCTGATCGTCATACCGGAAACCGGATTGTTCGAGCTTCCGACCAGCCCGACAATATAGCTGGAGACGGCGACAAAGAAAAACGAAGCAGCGACCATGATCGCCCCTGCTCCCAAACTGACAGACCAGCTACCGGTAAGCATGAAATAGACAAGAAAAATGCCTGCGGCGGTCGGAAAGAACATGATCAGGATCGCCCGGATATCCATATCCCGTTCGGTTCGAGTAATCGCGTCTTTCGAATGTCGATTTCGATAGGCAGCGATCGCTCCCTGAAATCCTTTCGTAATCCCTTTCCGAACGCTGATGATCGACCACAATCCGCCAACGATCATCGACCCGACGCCGATATAGCGAACTTGATCGCTCCAGGTTTGGTACATCGTATCGAGCACGCTCTCGGTGCCTGCCGGATAGCCATTGAAAAGATAATAGCCAGGAATACAGAGTACCCAACCGATCGCACCACCGAGAAAAACCAGGAATGAAACATTCATGCCGATGATATAGCCCACCGCCAGCAGGGCGGGCGAGATATCGGTACCAAGATATACCGCCGTTCGGCTCCATCGCCATGCTCCTTCGACGAGGCCGGAAAACAAACTCACTCCGGAAATGAAAAATTTGATACCACCTCCGACCAACAACGCACCGAAGACATACCCGATACCGCTTCCGCCGGTCTCGCCCGCCTTGAGGACCTCGGCACAAGCAACGCCCTCGGGATAGACGAGCTCTTTTTCTTCGACGATCAGCGCGCGTCGTAACGGAACCATGAAAAGCACGCCGAGAATTCCACCCAGGCCGGCGATCAATGTGACAGACCAGTAATCAAACTCTTTCCATTCCCCGAGAATCACCAGCGCCGGGATCGTGAAAATAATTCCGCCGGCAATGCTCTCCCCGGCCGAGGCGACGGTCTGCACGATATTGTTCTCATGAATCGTGCCGGTCCGCAAAATCCCTCGCAAAACGCCCATCGAAATCACGGCGGCCGGAATCGAAGCCGAAACGGTCATGCCCGCGTATAATCCGAAATAAACACCAGCAG
>JASFHG010000080.1:0-9965 GCA_050123355.1 Planctomycetia bacterium | reverse complement strand
TCCGCCGCAGCGCCTAGCGACGCTCCCTATCCATACCCGATTTTGGGATGGGTATCATTTTTCGAGAGGATCCGCACCTTGTTTATCGACTCCCACTGCCACATCCTGCCCGGCTTGGACGACGGTCCGAGTAGTTGGAAAGACTCGCTCGAGATGGCTCGAATCGCGGTCGAGAACGACGTATCGACCATCGTCGCCACCCCGCACCAATATGCGGACACATGCCTCCTGCCCACGACCGAGGCTCCTTGCGAGAAAATCCGACAGACGGTCCAAGAATTCCAAGCCCGACTCGAAGAAGCGTCCATCCCTCTGAAGATCCTGCCAGGGGCAGAGCTTCGGATGGGCGAGGATCTGGTCAAGCATGTCCAGGCCGACCGGCTCATGACGCTTGCCGACCGCGGCAAGTACCTGCTGCTGGAGTTGCCTCACGAAATTTATATCCCGATCGATCGGATTGTCGAAGAGGCTCGCCGACGCGGTCTCTGGTGCATCTTGGCACACCCCGAGCGCAACGAAGGGATCCTGGGCCGACTCCCATTGATCGAGCAGTTGGTCCACGCGGGCGTTTACATCCAGATCACCGGCACGAGTCTCGAAGGGACCTTCGGGCCGCTCGTTCAGGGATTTGCCGAAAAGATCCTTCAGTCGGGCCTTGCCCATGTGGTCGCGACCGATGCCCACGGTGCCCGAGGACGACGTCCCATGCTCGGTCGAGCCTACACACGCGTAGCCGACCTGCTCGGCGAGCAGGCGGCCCAAACCCTTTGCCGTGAAAATCCGCTGGCGATCCTTGAAGATCGGTCCATGGAAGCGGTCCGCGGCAAGACCAAAAAACGTTTCCGTTGGTTCGGCCCACGAGCCGCATAAACCATCTTTACCATGCAAACCATCTCCCGCTCCATCCTGACCGCAACCCTACTCGGGCTGCTTATGCTCGGTGCGACCGAGAGCCATGCGGTCGATCAGCGGGGATGGGTCGACGTCCGGACCGTCGGTCCGTTTCAATGTCGTGCGGACTTCTCGCTCGAGAAGATGCAACCTCTTTTCAATGAGCTGAAGCACCTTCAGGAAGATTTGATCACGGAGCTGAAAGTCAAGCCGGTCGCCGAGCCGATCGAGCTCTACCTTTTCAGCGAAAAAGAGGTCTACCGCAAGTTCCTCAAAGAGCACTTCCCCGAGATGCCGTACCGGCGTGCCTATTATATCAAGGGGAAGGGGCCCGGCGTGGTATTGGTCCACTGGAGCAAGGACGTGATGGTCGACCTGCGCCATGAATGCACCCACGCACTGCTCCACGGCACCCTGCCGGTCGTCCCGCTTTGGCTCGACGAAGGTTTGGCGGAGTACTTCGAGCAGCCGCGAGAAAAACGCGTGTATGACAACAAATATCTCTCCAAATTTCGCCTGCCCGCCTGGTTCGGGATGACCCCGAAGCTCGCAAAGCTCGAAAAGCTGGAAGATTTCTCGCGAATGACGCAATCCGACTATCGCAACGCCTGGGCGTGGGTCCACTTCATGCTCCACGGCTCGGAGGATGCCCACGACGAGCTGACCAAGTACATCGACGACCTTGCCCGCAACACGCCGCCCGGACGGCTCAGCGCCCGGCTTGCCCGCCGCGTACCGAAAGTCCAGTCCGCCTTCTCCAAGCATCTGAAAAGCTGGAAACGGTAGAGCAATCGCCCTAGCCGTGTACCGGCATGTCCAACCACCGCACCAACCGTGCGTCGGCTCGTTAGCCGCGTGGCTTTATCCCCGCGCTTTAACGGTTACACAAGTGCAAGGGATACGTTTATCCCAAAAAACGTGGCGCACGGAAAACGCCACCGGCGCTACCAATGGAACCGGCAAATCGCGGACATGAAGTCGCGCGGCTAACGAACGCGTGTACAAGTGGACATTTTCCACTCATTCCAAGAATAGGATCGTGGCATGTCCAACCGGCGCACCAACCGAGTAACCATTCGTTAGCCGCGTGGGTTTATCCCCGCGATTTAACGGTGCTTGTGGTTTGGGGATACATTTCCCTTACGGCATAGCGTTTGCAAAAACGTCACTGGCGCTACCTATAGAACGATAGTGCTCGTGAATGAGAAACGATAGAAACTACGCCCAAAAAACCTTGCCCGAACCGGCGATGACTTGGCCGATGATCCAAGTGTCGAGTCCTTCGTCTTCGAGCTGCTGTCGGACACTGTCGGCATAGTAGGGCGAAACGACGACCGCCAGGCCGAGGCCCATGTTGAAAACCTGGTCCATCTCGTCCTGCTCGATCTCGCCAAGCCGCTGGAGCCAACCGAACAGCGGCGGGACGGTCCAGCTTCCTCGCTCGATCTTCACGTCGACCGTCGGCGGCAAGATCCGCTCGAGGTTTTCGTGGAGCCCGCCGCCCGTGATGTGGGCCAGCCCGTGCACCACGTTCTTGATTTTATAGTGCTGGAAGACCCGACGCATCGGCTTGACGTAGATCCGCGTCGGCGTCAAAAGAGCCTCGCCCACCGTGCAACCCAACTCCTCGACCGCATCGTCGACCGCCAGGCCGGCAATATCGAAAACCACCTTCCGGACCAAGCTGTAGCCGTTGGAGTGGAGGCCTGACGAAGCAACGCCCAGCACCACGTCGTCCGGTGCGATCGCGCGGCCGTCGATGATGCTCTTCCGATCAACCACCCCAACACAGAACCCGGCCAGGTCGTAGTCTCCTTCGGAATACAGATCGGGCATGATCGCCGTCTCGCCACCGAGCAGGGCACAATCGCTCTGGATGCACCCTTCGGTGATCCCTTCGACAATCTGCTCCAAGAGCGGCGGGTCGTCTTTCGGCATCGCGATATAGTCGAGGAAGAAAAGGATCTCCGCACCGCAGCAGAGTCCGTCGTTCACACTCATCGCGACCAGGTCGATCCCGACCGTGTTATGAACACCGGTCATCCCGGCCAGCTTCAACTTCGTCCCCACCCCGTCGGTACACGAGACCAGCACCGGATCCTTATACGAACGGGCAAAGAGCTTGTTCGAAAAATCCAACTGGAACAGACCGGCGAACCCACCGTCGAGTTTCAACACGCGCGGGGTATGCGTCTTATGGATCAAGCGTGGCAGCCGGGCCATCGCCTGACGATAGACATCCAGATCCACTCCCGCGTCCTTGTAGGTTGCTTTTGCCATGCTCTTTTGTTTTTATTGAAGGTGACGTGATTTGTGCCGAAAGGGGGCCACGATAGGCCATATCATACCCCTTCTTCTCCATCCTCTCAATGTAGTCCCTGAATGGGGGGTTGACCGATCCGCCCGGTTTTACAATACTATTGTTTTGGCAGCAGAATAGAACCTTTCCCTAGTGTAAAACGTAAAAACGAGAGGGGGGCTCTTTTTCTCTGTGCCAGCCGAAACGGAACCGATCTCGGCCAAAACTGATCCCACCCATTGGCCGGGTTCCAACGTATGTACTACAATAAAGCAACTGCTTTACAAGTAATTGCTATCCCACCGTATTTTCACCGCAATGAGTTTTAAGGAGTTTTGACGTCATGAAACGAATTATCAGCGTGCTCATCCTGGTCGTATTGGTCTGCAGCAGCCCGGCCCTGGCCGATAGCCCGGCCCCGTCCACCTTCGCTCCGGCCAAGGATCTCGCCGCCCAAGTGTCCGATCACATCAAAAAATTGGAAAAATCGACCGCCAGTGAAGAGGACTATCAAGATCTCAAAACCAATGCCGCTCGTGACGCGAACACGCTGGCCGTTGTCGCGTTGACCCTCGGGCTGCACGATACCGACAACGAATACAAAAAGGCCGCACCCGCGCTGATCAAGGCGTGCCAACAGATGGCCGAAGCCAAAGACTACGCCGCCTCGAAGGCAGGCCTCGAAGCGATCAAGAAGGCGATCGCCGACAAGTCGGGCGACCCCTCCACGCTGAAGTGGGAAAAAGTGGCCAACCTCAAAGAACTGATGGAAGCCGTGCCGCTGCTGAACACCAAGCTGAAAAAATACACCAGACCCAGCCGACTCAAGAGAAAAGCCGATGTCGGTGCCGGCTACTCGGCCGTGATCGCCGCGATCGCCCAAGGCTCGATCGCCAACGCCAAGGACACCGAAAAGCCAAACGAAGTCGAAGCATGGGAAAAACACTGCGTCCAAATGCGTGAAGCGGCCAGCAAGACCAACAAGGCGTTCACCGCCAAGGATGCAGATAAAGTCAAAGCCGCCATGGAAGAACTCCAACAAAGCTGCGACGACTGCCACAAAATCTTCCACGACACGGAAGCAACCAAGCAAAAATAAAAAATTTCTATGTTCATTGACGCTGTCGAACTTTATTACGTCGAGTTGCCGCTGAAACAAGATTTCCCCGGCAACTCCGACGCGACACTCCAGACGGTTCTCGTCCGACTCGACAGCGGGCCGCATTCCGGGTGGGGCGAGGCCTCGCCCGGCAACGCCCCTCGCCGCAACGGCGAATGGGCCGGCGGTGTCTTCCAAACGCTCAAAACGTGGTTCGCGCCCGCCATCCTCGGCCAACGCATCGACACGGGCGAGGCGCTCCAAGAGCATCTCGAACCGTTCCGCGGAAACGCCTTCGCTAAATCGGCGCTGGATATTGCTTGGTGGGACCTTGCCTCGCGAATCGACGAGAAACCGCTCCACGAAACGATCGGCGCCAACCGCGACTCGGTCCCGCTCGGGCTAAGCTTCGATCGCGAAGATTCGACCGAAGCGTTCCTCGCCCGAATCAAAAAAGCGCTCGACGACGGCTACTCGCGGATCGAGCTCAAGTTCCGACCCGGCTGGGAGATCGACATGCTTCGCTTCGTCCGTAGCGAGGTCGAGATACCCCACCTGCATATCGACTGTGAAGCCGGTCTGCGACTGGACCACCTCGACATTTTTCACCGGCTCGACGATTTCTTCCTCACGATGATCAAACAACCGCTGGCCGCCGACGACCTGGTCGGGCATGCCATGCTGGCCGAAGAAATCACCACACCGATCTGCCTCGACGACTCGATCACCACACTCCAACAGGCGGAGATGGCAGCCGAACTGAAGAGCTGCCAGACGATCAACCTCAAGCTCGGGCGGCTCGGCGGCATCACGCCCGCCTTGACCATCGCCGACTTCTGCCAAGAAGCCCAACTCGACTGCTACGTCGGCACCGACCTGCAAAGCGCGATCGGCCAACGTGCCGGCCTCGCCCTGGCCGCCCGGGACCAGTTCACCTACCCGACCGATTTCATCGTCAGCACGGACCGCTTCGAAGCCGACTTGGCCGACCCGATCTCGACCGACCTGATCGACGGCCGCCGCTGTGCCCAACTCTCCCCCGCCCCCGGCCTCGGCATCATCCCCGCCCCCGACCGGCTGGAAAGATATACCGTACATCACACGCGGATTGGAACAGGGAATTAGAAACCAAAGGAACCGGGGGAACCGCAGAATATCGAACAAGGAATGTCGAATGATGAAGTGAGGTGCTACCGCACCGACGTGAAAATTACCGTGGAGCGGAAGCTCCTTCCTTCGACATTCCTTGTTCGATATTCTGCGGTTCCTCCCCATTTCGTAAAACCCATTTTTTAAAGGGGGAACTCCCCATGATTTGTGTTCTCGCGACGATTCAGGTTGCCGAAGGGCAACGCAACGAGTTTTTGGATGAGTTTCGGAAGGTGATTCCGAAAGTGCTTGCCGAGGAGGGGTGCATTGAATACGGGCCGATGGTCGATATCGAAACGACGCTCGAAAAGCAGCCGCCCGTCCGGCCGGACAGCGTCACGATCGTCGAGAAGTGGGAAGACATCGCCTCGCTCGAAGCCCATCTCATGGCCCCGCACATGAACGAATACCGCAAGACAGTCAAGGATCTGGTCGTCGACTCGAGCCTACTGGTCCTGGAGCCGACGGGAGAATAAAGTCCACAAAAAAACCACGGAACACATTGAGCATTCCGTGGTTTATAATTGTTTGTAAAAATTTAGGACCCTTTGGCCATTCTTTTCTAAGAGCGACGTCGTACGACAAAAGCCACGCCCAACAACCCCGCCAGCAAGAGCGAGAGGGTCGTCGGTTCGGGAACGACTACCGTCATGGTGTCGGGCACCAAGAGGTGGTTGTTGAGCGAACCGTTGGCGGGCGCAGCCGTCGGATCGGCAACAGAAAGGCCTGCGTTCCAGACTTGGTTCGTGACATTCGGACCACCTTGCACGGTATCCACGCCACCCTTCGCGTAAAAATCGCCCCAGACCGGCAGGCGGTTGGAATCGAACGCGATCGTCAAGGTCGTTCCCGACGTCTCGTCAAACTTCAAACCGTGTACGGTCCCGGGAATATCCGGGTTGCCGTTCGACGTATCGAAGTCATCGATCTCGGTACACCCAAACGCCCCGGTCCCATTCCAGAAATTGCTTTCCGCGAACGTGCCCGAAACCTCGGTGATAAAGTGGCTGATCTCTTTCGCGTTTTCGGAAACGCTCAGCGTGTACTCATAGTGGTAATAGGAGCCCATGTCGGTGATCTCCCACGAGATCGTGGCGTCTCCGGGATCGACCCAACCGCCGACGCCCTCGAGTCCGCCATCGGCACTGCTGAGGCTTCCGGCATAGGTCTCGCAACGCGCCTCGTTGACAGCAACGCTGCCAAACAAACAAATTAGTCCAAGAAAAATAACGAAACAATACTTCATGGTGTTCTCTTCAAAGTCTGAACTTCTATGATTCTGTCTTTTACCGCAGACGATTACTTACTATGCCTGACACGCAAAGACTATGCAAGCCATCCATTTTAACACCGAATCGCATAGCAAGTCAATCGGACAACCCTATAGAATGCCCCTCAGAAGAACTGGAATGGCGGTAGACTAGCGGAAAAACCGTTACTTCCCTCGCGACGCCTTCCCCCAGCAGTAGGCCAGGAACGGGAAGGCAGCGAACCAGAGGAAGACGCTCCCCCACGCGAAAATGGGGCCAAAAGCAATCCCATCAAACCTTTTAAGGTATACCGCTGCAACGATCCCCAAGACAAACAGCCCCACAAACAGGATCAGAATACTGATTTTCAGAAAGGCGACATGCGAGGCATCTTCCGAGCTAACCCGATGGGCGACGACATCCAGCAGCTTTCCACACAACTCACATTCGACCGAATCGGCCGAGACATTTTTCATGATCCGCCCACAGGAAGGGCAACGAACGATTTCATACTTTTCCCGTCGTTGGCCCGGCCGCCGGTATTCCGTATAACCGGCTCTCCAAAGTTGGCGATCGCATCCTCGGCATTTCTCTTCCCAATTGGAAGTCGGGTTGACCATGCCGCATTTCAGACATCGCAGCTCGACATCGGTTGCCATGCTTTGCTGTACCGTTTCATCAGCCGACGTTTCATTGGTTTGGTTCTGATCGCTCATGGAAATCTCCCTATTTATTGTGAGTCGTTCTCCTTGCCAGATGCCACAGGAGGGGAAATGCCGCCAGCCAGAGGAAGATCCCTCCACATTTCAGGACGGCCAGATAGGACAAGCTCCCGAATCGAACGATGGTCACGACGCCCGTGCCACCCATGGCAAGTAGTCCTACCAAAAGAATCAAAATCCCCAGCTCGAATGCACTCGTGTTCAGCCTGCGCGGAGGGACCAATCGATTCGCGGCAACGTCGAGCAGCTTACCGCAAAGTTCACATTTGATCGAGCTCGTCGTCACATTTTCGTTCATCCGGCCACAATAGGGGCAGAGAACGACTTCATTTTCAAGTCGACTTTTATTGTTTCGATAAGGATTTTCTGTAACATCGATCGTCAATCCACAGCGGTGGCACCTGATCTTCTTCTCGCTGACGCCTGACATCACCAAGCCACACCGCTGGCAACGGACATCGGCCTCGCGCGACACTTGAGGTTCCCCCATGAAAAACTCCTTCTCCTGAAAACGAGGACTCGCACAACGTGAGCCATCCTACCCAATAAAACCGAGAAAAACAACTACTGGCGAAAAAATAGAGAATCAAAGGAGTAGAGAAATCCCGTTAGCCTCGGCCTGAGGCGGGATTTGGAATATCTCCGGCCGCAGGCGGTCGGGCTAACATCTGAGAAAAATCTTGAGAGGAGCTCTACTCCGCTTCCACTCGCACGTCGAGGCGGTCGACGGCGGTTTGGCCGTTGGAGTTCTGGCGTCGGACGGTCACGATATAGTGGCCCGGCTTCTCGAAACGGTGCTTGATCGTCGCGTAGCCCGGCTTGGTGTGGTAGTCGATACAGCCGTCCGATCGGGTTGTTTCCTTCGGAGTACCGTCGCCAAAGTCCCACGTCTCGTCACCGACCTTCGGCGTGAAGCGGAACGAGCGGACCAGGAACGTCACCTCCTGGCCCGGGCGGATTTTTTGGTTGGGGGTCGGCCAGTATGACGCGTGTAGATAGCATCGCTTCTTGGGCGAGACCTTCGGGTCGGCAACCTTCACCACGGCAAAATCATAATCGATGTTTCTTTTCGCATCGGTCACTTTCAAAATCGGGCCATAGCAGCCCCCTTTGCGAAAGACGTGCTCGACCTTCGGGCCGGTCGCGGTCGTGCCGTCGTCGAATGTCCACTCGTACTTGACGATCCCTTTCCGGCCGAACTTGCTCCATGATCGGCTTCCGTCGAACGTCACCGGCTTGCCGACCTCGACCAGCGTCCGCGGCCCGGCGACCGCAACCACCGGCCAATCGTCGTGAGCCGCCTGATAGACTTGGTGCAAAAAGGCGTACACGCTATCAGAGCCGTACTTTCCGTTGTTCTGTTTTCGGATCAGCTCGAAGTGGAGGTGCGCCCACCCGCCACTGGCCCCTTCCTTGCCGAGGACGCCCAGTTTTTGGCCCAAGACGACCCGTTTGCCGACCTGGACCTTCTTGTCGATCGAATCGAGATGGCTATAGCGATAGTACCAGCCACGCCCATCGCGGAGATAGACCACGTCATATCGCGGCTTGATTACTTTCGGCAGTTTTTTCAGCGACT
The DNA here is from genome assembly GCA_050123355.1 of Planctomycetia bacterium. Taxonomy (GTDB): domain Bacteria; phylum Planctomycetota; class Planctomycetia; order Pirellulales; family Thermoguttaceae; genus JASFHG01. The sequence goes on along the minus strand of JASFHG010000080.1, from coordinate 976 downwards.
TTCCTCTCGCCGAGACGACCACGCCGTCGGTCGCCGCGACAACCGGCGTCAACCGGTCCGAACCGCCGAAGTCGAACCCTTGATGATAATAAACTTTCTTCGACGAGTTGGTAAGATCCGCGTCGCCGATCTCGTTATCGAACTGGGTTCCTGCCGCTCCCCAACATTGTTCGACCGGGTATCCGAACGTGCCCGGCCGGATAAACGGGCCGGTCTTCGGCCAGACCCGCAACCGAGCATCCCCATCGATCGCCCAGACGTTCCCGTTCGACGACCCGTCCACGTAACCCTTGATCACCGGGCAGTCGATTCGCACGCCGCCGAGCTCGACCGGCAGATGGTACGTCGCGCAGCCGATCGTTCCACGCTGACCGTTCACCTCGACCGTCACATCCGCCCCGCGAAGTACACCCCGCACCCCGTCGCGATGCTCCTTGATGCCGATCAGCTTCACGGTCATTTCGGTCTCGCCCGGCAGCGTCACCGTCTTCGATTCTCCCCGATCCAGGTCGACCGTCGCGAAGAGCGGTTTCATATCGGCAGCAAAAGCAGAGGCAGCGACAGCAAAGCTAACGGCAATAAAACAAAGGAACAAAGCAAGATATCGCATGGGTGGGCTCTCGTGGGGAAAGGGTGGCGTGGAGTATTTCACAACGCTCTATACTATTCTATTTATTCACCATTGAAAATGCAAACCTGACCGGCCGGTTTTTGATGCCTGGAGAGGGGATTCCATGAGACAATCGCCTTAAAGCTCTGGATTTTCGTTTAAAACGACAAGGCACACACCTTGATTTACCTGCTACTCAAACATAAATCCCTTTATGTTGCATGAAAATCGTGCACCCGCTAGAATCAGGTAAAGCTAGAGGCCTAGAGTGGTGGATCGATTCGCAAAACACAAGCTTCGGCTACGATCAACTTTACCACGAGAGGCAAAATTGTCCTAAACTTACTTTTTATGTTCTATTCAAAG
>JASFHG010000079.1:0-9982 GCA_050123355.1 Planctomycetia bacterium | reverse complement strand
CATGCATCACGCGGTCTACGATCACGACAGCGGTTTCCGCTTCAATTTCGGCTACAAAATGAACGACTCCTGGAACCTCGGGTTCCGGTATACTTATTTCCATACCAACGGCACCACGGAACTGGGCGACCCGACGGTCGACTCCAAGTCGGTGCTGGCCAACCGGCTCGACCGTAGTCTGGCCGACGATATTTTGGATGCCGCCTTTGACGATGGCGAAGCGGACTACGCCTCGCAGCACATCAGCCTCGACTTTGACACCTACGACCTCGAACTCCGACGCCAGTTGCGTTTCCCCTCGCAACGACTCGCGGTTAATGTATCCGGCGGCCTTCGGTTTGCAACCATCAATCAGACCAGCCAGATCAGTTATCAAAACTTCGACGGCGGAAACCTGTTGACCGCCAACACCGACGAAGTGATGAAGATGAACGCCGCCGGCCTCCGCGTGGGTGCTGAGGCCCATTACCTTCTGGGCTGGAACGTGAGCCTCTTCGCACGCGGTGCGGTCTCGCTCATGTATGGAAACATCAACGTTTCTCGCCAAGATGTACAACTCAGTGCAACCCAGGCGGGCATCCGCACGATCAGTGACGGATTCCACACCACGATCCCGGTTACCGAACTCAACGTCGGCCTCCGCTGGCAACGAGGACGGTTTTTCATGGCGACCGGCTACGACATGGCCACCTGGTTCGACATGGTGCAAGGAATTGACGCCATCTATCAAGATGACGTCGACGGCACCACGAACGGCTACCGGATCGAGCGAGGCAATCTGAGCCTCAACGGCTTCTTCGCAGAAGCAGGCATTCTGTTCTAAAACTTCAGAATTACCAATCACATAAAAAATACTGACTTTCCCCTGGTACTTAACGAAAAAGGCTATCGATCGTCACTCTCCTCCGGCTCATTTAGGGTGGTAGCCGGCGGACGTGGCAGACCGGTAGCCTTTTTCCATGGAGCCTTTTCTTCCGGGAACGGCCTTCAAAATCTTCGTAACCCTTTGAAAATAAAGGACATACCTAGTTTCTTTGCCATCTCTCTGGCGAGGCCATTCCGCAACCCCAGCGGGCGAACCAATTTTCCTGTTACGACCACCCCTCTCTTGGTTACACGAACATACATTTTGCCAATAAAATAATCCAGGTACTTTCGCGGAATTATCCATTGTAATCGAGTTTTAATGGAGTATCATCGATACTATGAGACCTAGAGGCAGGAGCTTTTCGTCCATGCTATATGTGGGAAAAGTTAAGAGAGAATGTTTTTAACTTCTCGAAATCTCTAGTTTATGGCCTTGTGGCGTGCAAGGGCATGCAAAATTGTGTGCCCCTCAAGGTCATGAGCCGGGAAACCTATCTCCCCCCGGATCATGGTTTCCTGAGTCCCCGCAAAACATCTTGTGGCCGCCTTGATCGGTGGCCACAAGATGTGTGCTGGAAAATCGAGTTGGGGAACTTTTTCACGTTTGTTGTGAAAGGGGCGAGCAAGCAGAAAAATACCATCCGATGCTCTCGTTAAGCTTTTGATGGATATTTGGGGCTTGTTTTGTTGCAAGCTTGCCTGAAAAACCGGCCTTCCGTTGGTCGGCCTCGTAACTTTGAACACCTGAGAGTCTATGATGGAGCTATTTTACGGTTGAAACGAGCAAAATCCGGCCGGAACGGCCGCATTTTGTGGACACAACAAGATCATTGATAATGCAAACATCAATAGTATCGCTTCTTGTACTCTTTCTCATTCGGGAACGAATACGCCATGAAAACCGCCTCTACTCCGAAATCGCTGCCTTCCCACATGGAAATGAAAAAACCACTTTATAGCAGCGACAAAAAACGAAAAGCCTGCGACGAAAGGAAACGCACCGAGCAATCACAAGCGCTTCGTGATGCCCTGAGCAAATACAATCTCGAATCGGATCACTTGGAAGACATCCCGGTTAGCGAGATCCGTCGGGTCCAGATTCAACCGATCTTCAAGGATTTCCGTTCGTTCAAACTGAACGCCCCGATGATCCGCGAGGCATTGCAATCGCCGATCACGGGCGAGCTGCTCGTGACACGGATCGGGTCGGTCACACGGGCGGCAGGCCACTATATTCCGCGGCCGGAGGGGAGTCTCGACCACGTTTTCCAATACTGTCTGGAAGGGGAAGGCTGGTGCGAGATGGATGGCAACTCGTGGCGAGTGCCGCCGGACCATGCGATACTCATTCCTGCCGGGGTTCCCCACTATTACGGAGCGGTGGATGACGACCCCTGGACCCATTATTGGATCCATTTTACCGGTGCTCAAGCGGCCTATTATACGGAACTTTTGGGGGTAACGGCGAAAAACCCGGTCTTCAAACTGCCGCGTTCTCCCCATATTATCGCCGGACTGGAGTCGATTTATCGCCTGGCGATGATGCCGACGGTCACGAAAAATCTCGTCGCGACCACCGGTGCGTTGGCCAATTTCTTGGGCGCGATCAACCTGGAGCGATTTTCGCAAAACCCCGTCGTTGAAAACGCGGAGAAGCGTATTGCGAAAACGATTGAATACATGCAGCAGAACCTTGGCCAAGCTCTCACGTTGAGCGATCTTGCCCGCATCGCCTGTATGTCACCGCCACACTATTCGAGTCTCTTCAAACGTCGCGAAGCATGTCCGCCGATGCAATTCTTGACCCGTCTTAGAATTCAAAAGGCCTGTAAGATGTTATTGTCGACGGATCTGAAAATACAACAGATTGCCACTGAACTCGGATTCAACGATCCCTTTTATTTTTCGAGAGTTTTCAATTCTTTGGTCGGAAAATCTCCGAGTGTCTATCGCAAAGAATCTCGCACTACCACCAAAAAATAATCCAGCATCTTTCCTTCTATTCTCCATGGCAATTCTATCGCCGATGGCCTATTCTGAAAGTGGGTGGTTTATAAAATCGGCTTTGCTTTATTGCAATCGCATTGCATGAAGGCGAGGACGATTGCGATAAAAGGTTGCAGATAAGGCTTGCATCATGTAAAGCAACCTATTTCGCGAACCTTTTATCCGATTTGCAATAAACTTTATCTGACAACGGGAACTGGACGCGGCCTAAAACATCGGCATTAGTTCCACTCCTTGCTTTTGAGACTTATTCCATTCCCTTTTATTTAGCACGGAACTTACAAGGCTTCGGCCTCGACTTTGTCAGTAGCGTTAATGATAGTATTCAAAAGTACACTTATAATTTTGTATAGGAGCTTTGCCTGAAAGCCAACGGGTAACAGTTTCCCTTTAGGGGACATTTCAAAACCTCAATTTGGACTGCAATCGTTTTGAAACGCCCTCTACTTTTTGACAACATGGTTTTTCTTTTTTCAAAGGAGTTTATTATGGGTTCTAGAACTTGGCAAAAAACGTTTTATATTTTTTCTTTTAGTCTGTTAATGCTTTTTGCTCTTTTGGGCATGAGCCATGCAGGCGTCGTGGGATATTGGGCAATGGACGACTCTTATCCCACCGGGTACTTCCAGCGGGGAACCACCGCGGACGGGTCCGGAAATGGCAACGACGGCGTACTCTCCTCCACGATCTCGGTCGGTGAAGTTACCGGCTTCGACGGCACCGGCAAAGCGGCCAACTTTTACGCATCGGATACGAATGCCGCAATCGATTGCGGCACGGATCCCTCAATCAAACCGACCGGAACCGGTTATACATTTGCCACGTGGGTCAAGTTCGACGACCTTGATTCCTACTGGCAATTGATCGGTGGCGACTGGAACGACAACGGCACGGCGGGAGAAAAATATTTCTATCACTTCGCCGTGGAACAGAACAACCTGATTTCGCTGTTTGTTGCCGAACCGGAAACAGACAATCTCACTCGTTATGCATTTTTCGGTGGCGATACCCCGATCACGACCGATACCTGGATGCATATCGGTTTCACCATCACACCAAGTGACGGAACCACTCCGGGTGAAGTGATCCTCTACCGAGATGGAACTCGAGCCGCGCCGATTGCGGATTATAACTTCACCTCACTGCCGTACACCAGCGAACCGGTTGTCCTTGGTGCCAAGACCAACGCCGGAAGCTTGCCGCTTCACGGCCAACTCGACCAAACCGCGATCTGGACGTCCGCGCTTACCGAAACGGATTTCGCAAGCCTGGCAAGCCCGTTATGGCCCACTCCGCCGACGTCCATTTCCCCGACCACGCTGGGCGGATTTTGGGACTATGAAACGGCGGTCCCTCTGGCTCCCCTCACGGCAACGGTCGTCGATGGCTCCACCAACGGAAACGATGGCCTCTACAACGTCAACGGCGGCGAGCCGTTTGATCCCACCGGCGGTCAGTTTGATGGTGCGATCGCAATGAGAGCCGGGGACGGGCTTACTGTCAATCTGGGCGATCTCGACACACCTGAAGAAATGACCTTCTCGGCTTGGATCAACCTGGATGACCCAAACAGCTTCAATATTATTGCTTCGCAAGGTGATGATAACAACAAAGCAGAATGGGCATGGCAGCTCTTAACCAACGGCGGCAATGTCGGTTTCTATGTATATGACCCCGCCTGGGACGGCACGGGCGATTCCTGGTTCTTGGGAGGCCAAGCATCAGGCCTAACCGAGGGCTGGAACCATGTTGCGGTAACCATGTCCTCCAACGAGGGCGAGGAAACCGGTGAAATCGTAACATATCTCAATGGCGTTCAATCCGGAACTCCAACTCCCTACGACATGGATTCACTATTGGACAGCAGTGTTGACATTTTCTTGGGCACCAAGGCAAACGGTCCCATGACGCAGTATTTCCGTGGCGAGATGGACGACGTCCTCCTGATGGACGAAGCGCTTTCGGCAACGGATATTGCTTACCTGTTTGAACATTCCATAGAAGAGTTCCTGAGCGACGATCTGCCGGGCGATGCCAACCATGACGACCAAGTTGACGCTTCCGATGCCACGATCCTTGCCGGAAACTGGCAGGCCGGGCCGGGTGCGACTTGGGAGATGGGTGATTTCAACGGCGATGGTCACGTGGACGCTTCCGACGCCACGATCCTCGCCGGGAACTGGCAAGCCGGTACTGGTGCCACCACCGTGCCCGAACCGAGTTCGCTCGTACTGCTGGGCGCGCTCACCGGCCTGTTCTTCCTTCGACGAAAACTTTCGTAATATTCATATAGGCGTTTCCTGTCTTGTGGTTGGTTTTTTATAGCCATGGCAAGATAAAAATGAACCGTGCCCGCATTAGTTCGTGATAACCGGTAGTGCAAATCGTTCCTAAATATTGGCCGTTTCACTACATGCAAGCGATTTTGTGCTACTTGCACGTAAGTTCAAATTATCTTGCCGGCACTATAAATCGCCACAAGGCAGGATTCGTTCATTGGAACCTTATCGCCATGCACAAGGGACACTTTATGTTATCTACTGTTTCGGATCGTGGTCGCAAGCGTTCTGGTTTCACGCTGGTGGAACTGCTCGTGGTCATCGCGATTATTGGAATTCTCATTGCGCTGCTCTTGCCGGCAATACAAGCGGCAAGAGAAGCGGCCCGAAAACTCCATTGCACCAACAACCTTAAACAAGTTGGTTTGGCTTTGCATTCCTATGCCTCGATGCACAATTCGCTCCCGTTCGGAAGTGACTATGGCGATCATGACGCCGGCGAACGGATGTCATGGATTATTGCGATTTTGCCGTTCATGGAGCAGCAAAACGTTTACGATCAGATCGATTTCAGCGTACGGCTGGCCGATTCGCCCAACAAGGAACTGGCGGAAAAAACGGTCATCCAAGGACTCATCTGCCCCTCGGATCCGAGTTCCTCCAACCCGATTCTAACCGGACGCGGTGACTCGCCGTGGGATAACGTCGAGACGAGTGCCATGCTCTCCTATACCGCGTGTGCCGGCCCGACTCATTTCGACGCATGCCATTACTGCGATCATGCCACGCCGTCCCCAAGCAACTACTGCTGCCAAGGATACCACCTTGGTACCGTTCACGCGCCCAGTGAGCCCAGCTTGCAGGCATTTGCAGGCATATTCGGGCGATCACGAGCCGCGATCCGGTTTCGTGACGTAACGGACGGCTTGACGCAGACCATCATGGCCGGCGAAACCATACCGTCGCATCAAATTTGGAATGGGGTCTTCGTGATCAACTTCCCGCTGGCACCCACGAATATTCCTATCAACAAAATGGTCTCCGACGATGGACAACACGGCGGACACGTTGTCAAGAAATGGGCCTCCACCTCCGGCTACAAAAGTTATCACCCGGGCGGTGCCCACCTTATGATGGGCGACGGTAGCGTCCACTTCGTCCCGGACACGATTGATTACCGGCTCTACAACGATCTCGGCACCCGCGCCGGTGGAGAACTCGTGCGGACCGACAATGGAAGCTCAAACATTTTTGATTGATGGAAAATCCTGATGAGATATTTTTTCTGTTTCGCGCTGGTCGCGGTATTGTTTTGTGGTTGCGGGCCATCCAGACCCAAAACCGTACCGGTTCACGGCAAGGTAACCTATTTCGGAGGTGAATGGCCCAGCCCGGGCATGCTCTACTTCGCACCAAAAGAAAGCGCCGAGGGGTTCCCGCTACGGCCTGCTTCGGCCGAGTTGGCCAAAGACGGCACCTTTACGGTTTCCTCCTTCGAAGAGGGTGACGGCCTCTTGCCCGGTAAGTATGTCGTAACGATCGAATGCTGGAAAGTCGCCCCCACGATGCGAAATCCCAACCCGTCCAGCGCCGTCCCGCGCAAATACCAAAGCCAAGAAACCTCCGACTTTATTGTCGACGTTTCCGAGGACCAATCGTCTATCGAAATCACGTTCGACGTTTCCAATAACACAAAGTCTGGATCATAAAAAAGGAACACTTATCTTCACGGTTCGCAGCGATTGCAAAAACAACGTTGCTTCGTGAAAACAAGTGTTCCCATCTCGTTTTCCACTTCCCTGAAAGGAAAATCGTTTCGGCGATTTTCCTTTCAGGATTCATCGTGGAAACTCATAAGGAGTCGAAGTAAAAGTTTTGGGAAGACCAAAAGCGAAGCATCTTTAGTTTTCAAGTAAATTGCGTGCTAATAGAAAACGGTCCTTGGTTCTATCTCATAAACTTGACAACTCGATTGCGATCTGTTTTTGATCTTTCATTTACAACAATACACTATTTCACTTTTCGAAGGAAAAGAGCGATAGCACCCAGCAGCAAGAGGACGATCATGCTCGGTTCGGGTACGGTGGTGGCACCGGTACCGGTTTGCCAGTTTCCGGCGAGGATCGTGGCGTCCGAGGCGTCGACCCAACCGTCACCGTTGAAATCGCCCATTTCCCACGTCGCGTTGCCGGCTTGCCAGTTTCCGGCAAGGATCGTGGCATCGGAAGCATCGACTTTCTTGTCGTGGTTGGCGTCACCGGGAATATCATCATCAAGTTCTACGAGGAGCGGGGCGTTCACATCACCACCGTAGCCGGAATAGATCGATTCCCATTCGGCATGACCACTTCCCCACGCAGCGAAACCAACGGTTCCGGAGAGGATGGGGTCGGTCGTATCGTAAACGGTCGGATAGTTAATCACGGTGGCCGCTCCATCCGGGTCGTCGATAACTTGAACGGTAATGCCGTTTCCTTCTACAGTGACTTTCAAGTCGAAGGGAACCGCATCGGTAACTTCGCCTGTTTCCGAATCTACTATTTTTTTGGAATAAACGAACAACGGGGTCGTTTGGTTGTCCCGATAGAGTTCGGTCCATGTGCCATCAAGGTATTTTTGAATGGACATGCCCTGCGGGGGCCGTTTGTGATCCGTGCTGATTGCTTGATTACAGAAGTTGATTCGATAGAATGAGTCCTCGTCTTCAACACGCACCAACAGGCCAATGCCGTCGTCGTCCTCGTTGGCAAGGCGGACTTGCATTTCATAATCGGTCCATGTCGAGGAATTGGGATCGTCGACCACAACGTTCGGAGACAGAAAGTCCGTATTCGGTGCCGTCGTGGTAGCCCACTCGAAATTATTGCAACACTGGCGGATGGTACCATCACGGAAATCGAGCCGGAAATCGGTCGGGTTTGGGTACGTGAAAGAATTGCCGTCGCTGTTAGTCATGTCGTATTCTCTCCACGAAACGCCCGCGGTATCGGTAAACGTATGAGTGACGTTTACGCCTGTGGAGGCAAACGTGATATCACGGTACTCGCCTCCCCAGCCAGCGCTTCGCTGTCCCCACGAGAAGACGCCATATTGTCCGGGGGACAAGTCGGCACCACTGATTCCCGCGATGGCGGTAGGGGCTCCTCCATACGTGACATCAATCGTATAGGCTTCAAGGAATTCGCTTACCGTAACGCCCAGCGTATAATCCGTACCATCCCTTGGAGTGGAAATGCTGCTATCGGCACCAATTTGCGTGTACACGCCATTGACCACCTTCTGGAGGCTAAGACCAACGGTGGCGCCAACAGAACCGCTCGTGTCGGGTCTTGTGGTTAATCGGAAAAAGTTGTTTTCATCTTGGTAGCCAAAGATGAGGCCCATGCCATCATTATCGAACGCACTGAAAGTTCCCGACAGGGTATACGTCGATACGGCTGCCGCACCGGAGTCGGTAGTATTGATCAGGTTGAACGCCTTAAAAGTGCCGGGGACATAGGTTCCGCCACCGGTCCCGTCGTCATCACCACTGATGAAACCATCCGAGTTCTCCATCAGAAGACCATCCGCAAGGAGAACACCCCATTGAGGCTGGCGAACTCGCATACTGGGCGCGGTTTCGGGGAAGATGCCGTCGAACGTGTCGGTCCACCCGTCGTACGATGACACAAAGGGACTCGGAACGATGACTTGTGCAAAGGTTCCGCTTGCAATAAGCAAAACGGTTGCAAGAGCAAAAGTTCCATACTTCAAAAAATCTTTCATGTTGTTTCTCCTTTAAGTGTTAAAGTGAAGCGTAAATAGAAAAATAAAATCGATGTGTTCCGAACTCGACTTAAAAGAACGACACTGCGTAAAGTAAGGGTATTTTTATGTGGATTTGGTTACGCAAGGCATGCTTGGCCGATCGGTTTCGATCACGGCAAGTCTCATGCGGAGCTTTGGTTTTGGATAAGTTGGATTGCTTCCTGTATTTTTTGTTTAAGCCCCGGTTCCCTTTTTTGAATTGCTCCTGCAAGAGCTTTTTGCAAGGCGGGTAATGCCTTGTCGGCGGCCGGTCCGATGGCCCCAAGCGTTTCGGCAGCCGCTTCCTGGACTCCCAAATCTTGGTCCTGAAGTAATGCAATCAGTCCGTCGATTGCAGAGATTGCTTCCGGACCGGAACTTTGAAGCGATTCTGCCGCTTTGCGACGGACCAAGGGAGACTCGTCGGAAAGGGCCTCGGTAAGGCCGGGAATGCCATCGGCACCCATGGTCCCCAAAGCGACCGTTGCTTCCGCTCTCTTCATGGGATCTTTGTCCTTCAAGGCGGCTTCCCAGTCGGCCCGAGAACCACCCTTCCATCGACCACAGCCTGCGCTGAAAACGATCGTGGTCAAGCAAACCAAAATCCCGAAAGTTTTAAAAAGTTGTTTTGTGTTTCGCACCATCTATTCCTCCCCGATATGGTCACCGGCCGCTCGGGTAAAGAGCGAGATAAACGTGTCGGGCTCGATTTCTTCCGGTAGAAAATGAACCGAACCGTCGCCATAGACAAACTGGCATCCACCCGTGTGGAAAGAATAAATTTCATTCTCATTGGTGCAGTTGAACAACCGCCCGTTGTTACCGCACGTATCATGGACCCAGAACCAGGCACCAGGATCGGCCCAATGCCATCCTCCAACTCCGCCCGGCGACTCAAGATATCCCTCGATCCATTCTTGAGGACGTCCGGCATCTTCCACCAGCATGATCGAGTTTGAGGTGCCGTCAGTAACGTCTTTTATCGAAACCGTTTGGGGCGAGATCGGGCCAACTGCTCCTGATGCCGCGACGTCGGAATCGAA